>DBTJ01000007.1:10052-14668 GCA_002306985.1 Verrucomicrobia bacterium UBA1319 | reverse complement strand
CTCGAATGGTGGACTAATTGTACGAGCGGGCAGGTGGCTTCCAGCAGGCGCAAACCGAAGTTTTCCGCCCGGCGTTTGGCAACCTCCGAGGCGCCGTGGGCGGTGATGATGGCGGTGGCGGTGGCCACTTGGCTGGCCTCCTTTTCCATGCGGATGCCCCGCTGGCGCAATGCCGCCAAAACATGCTCGTTATGCACGAGTTCGCCGAGAATGGTGGTGGGTCCTTGGGTGGCTTGCCGTTTAGCCAAGTCGATGGCGTCTCGGACGCCAAAACACATACCCATATGCTCCGCTCGTATGATTCGCATAATCGCAATCTTTACTTTGTACTACAAAGCATCTGACCGAAAACTTAGCACCGCGTTCGAAATTCGCGAGTCCAAAATGATTTTTTTTATTTTTTTTCCGGCCGCGCCTGGCGCAGGATATCCTCGAGCAAATCGATGTAATTCGTGAACGCCTTTTGACCTTCGGGGGTCAGGGCCAGAGTGGTCAGCGGTTTGTGTTGCTGGAAACTCTTGGTCACCGCGATATAGCCGGCTTCTTGCAGCGTTTTCAAATGCACGCTCAAATTACCGTCGGTCATTTTCAATGTGTCCCGGATTTCCGTAAAGGAAAGACTAGGCGTGGCGCCCAGCAATGACATGATCGCCAGCCGCCCTTTTTCATGGATCACCCGATCCAGGTTCAAGAAGGGTTCCGGATTCACACCGTTCCTTTTTCCGTCAGATAAAGATAACTTCCGTAGGCAAAGTGCAGTCCGCCAAAAGTCGCGCCCATAATCAAATGGCACCAGCGCATCGGGGGAACCCCGCCCGATTTGCTCAGGACCAGAAAGAGCACCCCCCCCGCTAAAATGAACAACCAGCCGAATAATTTGATGCCCCGGGGCATGAAAAAGCCCGCCGCGTGAATCGCGCAACCATATAAAATCATCCACAAAGCGGGCAGCCACCAGGCTTGCAAGGCGTCGCCCCACCGAGGCATAAAAATGGCCACAATGGTGATCCAGCCGGCGAAGAGGGGCGGTAGCATGGCTTGCGCCACGCGCCGGGTGGGCGGGGACCAGAACGGCTCGCGCGCCCGAATCGCCTGAAACCGGGTCAGCACCAGACACAGTCCGATGGCCACCAGGCTGACGATCCCCCAAAATAAGCCGAAGGCGCGGCTCGTGTCCCAGCCTTGCCACCAGCCAATCGCGCCCGCCACCAGCCCGATAATTCCCGCCGTCAGGGTCACGGGCGCCAGCGCCCGGCGGTACACCGCCGAACGTTCCATAAGGGTGCGGATCACTTGCAGATGCTCTGAAGCCCAATGCGATTCCATAACTCGACTTTATCACGCAAAGCAATAGCGTCAATAACCGAATCTACTCTGATCTCCTCGAGGATAGCGGCGTTTCCTAACCTAGACCTACGCCTCGACTAGGTCCCGCTGAAGATGTCGCTTTCTTCTACTCCTGATGCGCGTTATCTCAGGCCAGGGGAGGGGGGGATTATTTCAAATTGCCGAGCAAGATGCCGTCTAGCATGGCCAAGCCACAGCCAGCCAGGGTCAGGCGCGCCGCGCGAGTCTCGGGCAGGGGATCTTTGTGTCAGTAAATCCCCACCCAAGCGTTCACCACGACGGCCAGTTGGGAAAGAGCGTCCCTATTCGAAGTTCATGGCGCACTCGCATCCAGGCATCTTAACTGGTGCTGATCACGAAAGACGAGTTTGCCTTGCGACAACGCCATAGGTGCCCAGACCTGGTTATTTTTAGCGTCCAGCACTTTGGCTTTGGCTAGCCAGCGAGCCTGGGGTTGGGCGATGTCGAACAGATTTAACTCGCCGGTTTTGCCGTGCATGACGAAAGCCAACTCGCCGGCGATGAGCAGGCCGCCGAAATCGAATTGCTGGTCGGGGCCGGATTGCCAAAGCGCGGTTCCCGAAAGATTCAAGCAAACCAGCCCGGTGTTCTGGCCGCCATGTTCTTTGAAGCTCATGACATAGATACGCTCATGGCTGAGCACCGGCATGTGGAGGTGCGCGGCGGCCGCTTGGTTTTGAAACTGAATTTTGACGTCCCATTTGCCCGCCACGCGGGCGACCTGGTACATCACGCAACCCAAGCCATAACCGCCGGTGATGAAGAGGTGATGGTCATCGATGGGGAGCGGTTGGGGGATGGGTAGCTTATACGGCTTCGGCGTGGCGTTAGTCCAAAGCAAAGTCCCGGTCCGGGCGTCGAACGAAGTGAGGAGGGCGGGGGGAGCCTCGGCGGGGGATTTTTCCGGATCACTAGGTTGCGCTAGCATGATGACTTGATCCACGCCGTCGAGTTTGGCCAGGCACGGGCTGACGTGGCTGTACCAATTACGGCCCAGATACCCCGTGCGCCAGCGAATCTGGCCGGTCGTTTGCTCGTAAGCGACGAGGCCGGTCGTTTGCGTCTGCGGCGCGAGGATCACCAAATCTTGATAGAGCAGGGGGGCTTGGGTCATTCCCCAGCGGGGCAATTGCGTCCGGAGGAGCGCTTGCTCGCGCGTTTCCGGCGCGGGACCGCCAGCCACGCGTGGATCTTTGAAATCCTCCACCAAATGATGCGCCCACAGCAAGCGATGGCTCTGGCGATCGTACGCGCGCGCGTGGCCATAAGGTCCCACCGTATAAATGCGCGGTTCATCGACGGTGGGGACATTGCGCGAACCGTTATAGGGCAACCGGCCGGGCGCGTCATAAGTCTCGCGCCAACGTTCCCGACCATCGGCGAGCTCGAAACAACGCAGGGCGTCCCGGCCGTCTTCCAACCGGTCGAGCAGAAACACTTGATTGGCGTAGATCGCCGGACCGGCGAAGCCCTCGCCAATTTCGTTGGTCCAAAGCGGACGCGGGCCGGTGGCGGGCCAAGACTTCGCGAGCTGGGTTTCCGGGGAAGCCCCGGTGCCATCGGGGCCGCCCAAGCGGGGCCAGTCAGCCGCCTGGCAAACAGTCGTGAGCGAAGCGCCCAGGAGCAAAGCGATTAGGGCTAGCTGGCGGATGGCGTGGAGCGCCACCAGGACCCGAACCGCATGCGGGGTCCAACGTCGTCCCGGGGGCATGCCATTCAGGTCCTGCATAAGGGGGTTAAGACAGCGAACGTTTGTACCAACCCAGGGCCTCGTCCAAGCCTTGGCTAATGGTGTGGGTCGGTCGGAACCCGAGCTTTTCCATCGCCTGATGAATATCCGCTTGGGAATGCCGGACATCGCCCGCGCGGAAATCCCGATAGGTAGGCTGGGCGCCCCGCAAATGCGGATAATCGGCCACCAACCGGTCGCGCAAATTACGGTAAAGCTGGTTGAGCGAGGTGCGTTCGCCGACGGCGATGTTATAGGCCCGGTTGGCCGCCTCGGGATTCGGCTCGGCAGCCGCCAGCAAATTCGCCTGCATCACGTTGGCGATGTAGCAAAAATCCCGGCTCGTCTCGCCGTCGCCATTGATAAAGATCGCCTCGTTTTGAATCATTGAGGCAATCCACTTGGGGATCACCGCCGCGTAAGCCCCGTCGGGATCTTGTCGCGGGCCAAAGACATTGAAATATCGCAAGCCGATGGTGGCCGTCTGGTAGCATCGGGCGAAGACTTCGCTGTAGAGTTCGTCCATGAATTTGGTGGCGGCATACGGCGAGAGCGGTCGCCCCAGCTGATGCTCCTGGATGGGCATCGAGGTTTCGTTGCCGTACACGGCGCTACTGGAGGCGTACACCAGGCGGGCCACGCGGGCGTCGCGCGCCGCCACGAGCAGGTTGAGGAAACCGGTCACGTTGGCGGCGTGGGCGAGCAGGGGATCTTCGATGGAGCGCGGCACCGACCCCAAGGCGGCCTGATGCAGCGTGTAATCCACCCCGGCGCAGGCTTGCCGGCACACGGCCAAATCGCGAATATCCCCTTTTATGAAGGTGAATCGCGCCCATTGGCCGGGAGCCACCAGCGCTTTGACCTCGTCCAAATTGCGCTGATAGCCGGCCGAAAAATCATCCAGCCCGCGCACGGTTTGCCCCAGGCGCAACAGCGTTTCCACCAAATTCGATCCAATGAACCCCGCCGCGCCGGTGATTAGCCAGACTTTCGGCGCTTGGCGCAGCCGCTCTTGAAGTAATTCGTAAGCGGTCATGCGAGTAGCCTTAAATTCTGCATCGCTTGAAACTGTCAGTTCACCCCGGTGGCGTCAAGCGAGTAGCGATAGGGCTCGGGCGCGGTTCAAAACCGCACCGGCGAGCAACCCGGGGGGGCGCTGACGCAAGCCTAATGGGCGGGCTCAAGGGAATAAAGGACTCCCGGCTCCGCGGCGAACCGCCAGCCGCCTTCCTGGCGTTGCGCGGCGATGAGTTTTCCCGTCGCATCCTTGATCGTTAGCGCCTGGGCGCCGTACCGCAGCGCGCAGGGCTGGGCGCGGTCCGAACGCAGGGTGGCGCGCGTGAGCGCCCCTTTGGACCAGGCCATATCGACGGTGAACCCGCCGCGCGCGCGCAAGCCGCTGACCGCGCCATCCGGCCACCCTGAAGGCAAAGCGGGCAGTAACCGGATGAGGCCGCTCTGGCTTTGCAGCAGCATTTCTCCAATCGCGGCCGAGCCGCCAAAATTGCCGTCGATCTGG
>DBTJ01000007.1:8897-9671 GCA_002306985.1 Verrucomicrobia bacterium UBA1319 | reverse complement strand
GCCGGGCCCAGAAATTCGCTTTCCAGGCCAGAGACCAGCCGGTGCCCGCGTCGCCGCGCCGTTCGAGCAGGGCTTGCGCCGCGCGCGCCAGTTCCGGGGTGGTGTCGGGGCTGATTTCCTCCCCGGGATGCAAGCCCCATAACGGCGAGACATGGCGGTGATGCACTTCCGGCTCCGCGTATTCCTCGAGCCATTCGAGCAATTGGCCTTGGGAACCGATTTGATTGGGGGCGAGCCGCGCGCTTTTTTCCTTTAACTCGCGCCGCAAATCAGGGTCCAAACCCAGAATTTCGCCCGCCCGGCGCGTGTTGCCAAAGAGGTTGCGCAGCAATTGCTGGTCGATGGTGGGTCCCAGGCAAACTTGGCCGGACCACCCGTTGGTGGTGCGGTAACTGTTTTCCGGCGAATTCGACGGCGCGGTGACCAGCCAGCCGTGCTTCGGCTCTTCGATCAGCAGATCCAAGTAGAATAGCGAGGCGGCCTTCAGAATGGGATAAGCCCAGGTCAGATAGGCGCGGTCGCCCGTGAACGCGTAATGCTCCCAAAGATGCTGGCACAGCCAGGCCGATCCGCTCACCGTGGCGCCCCAGGACGCGTGTTCGCCGGGCGAGGTGTAGCCCCAGGGATTGGCGATGACGTGCGCCACCCAACCGCGCGCGTGGTAGTACGCCTGCGCGGTGCGCGTGCCGGGGGCCACCAAGGACTCGATCAATTTGAGCATCGGCTCGTGCAACTCCGATAAATTGCCCGCCTCGGCCGGCCAGTAATTCATCT
>DBTJ01000007.1:0-8644 GCA_002306985.1 Verrucomicrobia bacterium UBA1319 | reverse complement strand
CCGGCCAGTAATTCATCTGCACGTTAATATCGAGGTGATAATCGCCGTTCCAGGGCGTCTGGATTTCCTCGGCCCACAAGCCCTGCAAGTTGGCGGGCAAACCGCCGGGCCGGGAGGAGCTGATCAAAAGATACCGCCCGTATTGATAATAGAGCGCCAAGAGCGCGGGATCGTTGCCGCCTTGTTTGAGGGCCACCAAGCGGCGGTTGACGGGCAGTCGGGCGGCCGCCTGGCTGGCGGGCTGGCCATCGTCCAAGCGCAGGCTGACGCGTTTGAAATAATGCTGATAATCCGCCACGTGCGCCCGGTGGAGGTCGTCCCAGGAGGTTTGCGCGGCCGGTTCCATATCCCGCAGGCTGGCGGCGGCGGGGTCGGCGGTCTGCCGGCCGGCGAACCCGTGAAAATCCGTGGCGGCGGTGACGAAGAGCAGCACTTCATCCGCGTGATCGACGCGCAATTGGTTTTGCTCGGTGACGCTGACTTTGCCCCCCTTGGCCACCACCCGCGCGCGCGCGGCGTACTTCATGCCCGGCCCGTTATGGCCATCGTTCAGTTGGCCCGTCATGAGCAATTCCCGGTCGCCGGAACGCTCCGTTTTGAACCGTTCCGGGCGATCGAGCGAAACCGTAAACGAAAGCGTCCCGGAGCGGCTGCTGGTCAGGCGGGTCACCATCGCTTGCCCCGGCGCGCTAACCAAGGTCTCGCGCTGGAATAACACGCCGTCCTTTTCAAACTGGACCCGCACCATCGCCTCGTTCAAATCGAGTTCGCGCCGATAGGACGCGGGGACGGCTTCATCCTGCTCCCCGGCGGCGAAATCCAACCGCAGATTTCCGAGCGTCTGATAGCAGCCGAAAGCGACGTTCGCGCCGCTACCGTGGCCCGAGCCCGGGCCGTTGCACGTAAAATTATCCATCACCAGCTTTTGCGCCTCAGCGGGCTTGTTCTCCTTGAGCAACCGCTGAATTTCCGGCAACACCTGGTGGGCGTCCGCGCGGTCCGCGTTCTGCGGCGAGCCGGACCAGAGCGAGATTTCGTTTAGAATAAACCGTTCCTGGTTTAGTCCGCCCAGCACCATGGCGCCCAGACGGCCATTGCCCAGCGGGAGGGCTTGCATGAAATTCTTGGCGGGCTCGGCGTACCAAAGGCTCAAACTGCCCGCGACGCCGGGAGCGGTCAGCGCTTGGATTTGCGCCGCGATGGCGGCGGCTTGAGCTTGGGCTTTCGCCAAGGGCAACCCCTTGCTCATGCCTGGACGCTGATGGCCGATCTCCGTCAGCCAGGTATCCTTGAGCAGGCTCTGGCGTTGTTGGACTAACCCCAGAATTTCTCCGCCTTGGGGCAGGGTGGCCAGCATCGCTTCGGCGCTGGATGGCGCCAGCACCGTCTCGGGCGCGCCCCAATAACGCAGGATTTCCCGCGCCACAATCCAATGGCCCGTGGCGTTCATATGCACGCCATCCCCGGCGAGCCGGTAGCCGGGGTTTAACCGGCGATTATCGGCCAAATGACGATTCATGGGGCCGTGGGCGTCGACGACTTCCCAACCGTTGGCGCGCTGGCTCAGGAGCCATTCGGAATAGCGGTCAAGCACCTCGTTATACCCAATGTAAGGCAAAGGATACTCCGTTTGCCCGGCCGGCAAGGTACGGTCCTTGATCGGTTCCGGATCGAACACGGGAGACGTCACCAGCAACAGCTTGGCGCCGCTGGCCAGCACTTTCTCGCGCAGCGCGCGGATGCCGGCCTGGAATTTCTGGAAGCGCTCCTCGCCAAACGGATAATAAATGCCGTCGTTCATGCCGTAGCAGGCGATGACCAATTCGGGTCGCGTTTTTTGGAGGGCGCGGTCCAACCGTTCCAACAGACCGGGACGGGGAAATTGCCCGCCCGCATGGCCCGGCTCGCTTAGGCCGGAGACATTCTCGCTCGGCAACCCGACATTCAGCCATTCCAAACCGCGTTCCGGGCATTGGCTGGCGGTATAGGCGTCCAAGTAATCCACCCATTGTCCGCCGTACGTGATACTGTCGCCGAGCACGACGATTTTATGGACGGCGGGCAGTTTGGGTAAAAGCTCATCCGCCCCAGTATCCAGGGCAAGCGCCAGTAGCGCTAGCCAGGTAAAAGCAAGGGCGAGAATTTTGGGTGTTTTCATAGTCCTATCCTCGCCGTACCGGTCCTGCTTTTCAATGTATAAAGGCGGTTGAAGACGGGAAAAATCGGCGGTTCGAGTTGCTGCCCAACCAATCACCTGCCCACGATTCTCTGCGCGCCGGCATGCGGTCGTTGGCCAGGATGCTAACCCATGTTGCGTTCGGGATGGCGACACCCTGTCCGTGTTGCCAGCTTGCATTCACGCAACCGGCGAGTTCCCTCGGTTAACGTTGCCAATGCCGTGTAATCTGCACGCCACCAGCGAATTACCACTATCCAGGTGCGTATGAAGTCACCGTCGGTATGGCTGCGGCAACATGGCTATAGACTCGTCAAAATTAACGATATAGGCAACATCGGCAACGCCGGTATAGTGATTTGCTTTCAATAGGTTAGATCTAGCTTCATGCCATCGTATCCAAGGCATTCCAGGGCGCGAATTCCGCGGCAAAACACCAACTTGCTCAAACCCGCCGAACACCACTTGGACGCGGCGTGGACCATCCTCAGGTCGATCTGCAAGGACGCCTAGGTGATGGATGATGCCTCGGGGATCGTCATGCGTTTTTACCGGAGCCGAATAAGCCCTTCGTTTAGCGAAGCCGGTTTTCACTCGGACGGTCATCGACAACGGTGTTCGCCAGACGTTGTTTTCGATCTACCAACGGGGAATCGGGGGGTGGACGCGCAAGTTTATCGCCAAACCGATGTCTGTGAATCCAAGCATCCGTAGGTGCGGCGTTAATCGAGCGAAACTCATTTATCCTTTAAAGGGAGATATTTAGAGATTTCCGGGGTATATCTGTTTTCGCACAATATATGTTATATTTAATAAAGAGTCCCTAAAGCCCTTTCCCGGGTTAGCGCTCAATTTCTGCGGTTTTGCGAAGCTGCCAAGCAACCTTCGCTGATTGCACGTTGTCGTCCCGGTTTTTCTGAGATCTAAACCAGCCAGCGCCTCCCGGTTACAGGAGACGCGCACGGACGATAAGTTTTGCCTGGTCATTGGACTTTCGCCGCCGCGACTTTTTACGGCTCTGCTTGAATCGGAACTTCGACTCCGAATAGTTGCGCGTAATAAGCTATGGTGGAATCGGGCTCGACTGGAAACTGAATCATCTGCACGTCGCCATACGAGCCCTCGCGCAAGATGCCAAACCAGGGCTTTTGATTCCCATCGGCTGAACCCCGCCAAATAGTGATAATCCGCGCGGCTTGGCCCAAATCATCGAGTTGGCTTGTGAAATAGGCTTGGGCGGTTTCCAGCACATATCCGGCGCGGACTGTTCCCAGGATGTTTTGCAGCGCGGACGTGAATCCCGCCAAGAGTTCGCCGGTTTCCTTGGCGAGCGAGGGAAATCGGCGGGTGACACTTTCCTGATCGGCGGGCTCGTTCCAAATCGCGGGTTTTTCAGCTGGTTCCATCCGCTGAATTTCAAGCTCGCGGAATTTCCGCCACAGATTGCCGTAGGCGGCGTCCACCGCTTCGCGCTCCGCCGCCGTCATGCCAAAGAGCGTCGCGGCGTCATCGGTGAGGCGGTGACCGGCAAACAGTTGGTAGCCGACCGTGTTTAAGTTTTTCTTGGGCAGATAGAAATAGGCGGCGTCGGCCGGCCAGCCGCCGTGACGAGCCGGATCTGGCGGCAAGGGTTCGGCAAATTGGGGAACGGGGGTGTTTTTCAAGTTCTGGCGAAGCGTGCCCAGGCGTTCCTTGCTGGCCGAGAGGCGGTGGTCGAAATAATCGCGGCGCTCGCGCAATTCGCCCAACCGCGTTTCGAGAGCCCGCGCTTGCGCGGCCAGTTGCGCGTTCGCGCCTTGGGTTTTGCGCAGCGCGGCGCGTTGATTGACCAACACGGTCGACGCGGTGATAAAAGTAGCGAGAATGAGGACTAGATAGTTCATGGCTTGCGGGTTTGAGTCGCGGTTAAGGCGGCGTTTTTCCAAGCTTCAAGGGTGGGTTTTAAGCTCTCCGGCACGCGGATATCGTCACTATTGTCGCTGGAGCTATTGAGCCGATCGGAGCCGTCGGGCCGAAAAAACATCTCGCCCAACTGCAACTTGCCGTATCGCGTGAGGGCCACCGTGACCGCGTGGGGCGCTTGGCCAAATTCGTTCAGGGCATCGCGGAAGATATCTTTGGTTTGTCGCCAAAAAACTTGGGCGCGTTCCTCCCCCAGCGTTTGCGTGAGGCAATTGTCGTAGTTTTCCCGCAATTCCCTCCCCTGCTCCGGCATCGCAAAAGTAAGCCAAGTCTTATACTCGCCGCCGCCCAGCATGGAAAAATTCGCGTTCGTCCAGGTGCCGTGTTGGGCCGTCAGCGCGTAAAAATCGGCGAACACTTTGCGGGTCGCTTCATTGACGGATTGGGCTTCCTCCGCCGTGAATCCCAGCGCTTCGAGCAGGGCGGGCGCCGGCGTGCCGTCTTTCGCCAGCGCCGGACGTTGCACTCGCTCCGGCTTGTCTTTGCCCCGGGGCCGCATTTCGAACTCGGCGAAGGTCAGGCGCGAGGCCAGCGCTTTAGGCAGGCGCACGTAATCCGAACGCTCGTCCCAGAGGAACCGCGTGGCCGGGTCTTCGTGGCGGTTTGCCTCGCCTCGTTGGATGAGATCCCAGCGTTCCTGCAGTTCGTCGCCCGATCGCTCGGCGGCGAGTTGTCGGCTTTCCAGCTGGGCAAGGAAGCGCTCCTCGAGCCCGACCGCCCGGCGAAGCTCCACCATTTCGGCCGCGCGCTGCAGGTGTTCCGCCTGGGCGCGGCTGATATTGTGCCATTGGTACACCACGGGGGCGCTTAACAGCGCCACGCAGACCACGGCCGTTTGGGTTTTGGTAAGAATCATAAGTTTTGCCATCCAGAGACCCAAATCGGAGAGGGATGCGGAAGCGGCGGCGGCCAGCGCGCCTTGGGCGGCCAGCGCCGCCAGACCGCTGGGGGCCGCCTGGGACGCGGCATCGAGCGCCGCCGCCAGCGCCGCGGCCGTGGGCACGCCATACCCGCGCCGCCGGAACCACTGGGTTAATTGGCCGAGGGACTTGGCGACGCGTTTTTGCGCGGCATCCTCGCCGATGCCCAGCTCGAGCGCGATTTCGCGAAAATTCTTTTTTTCGAAAAACCGCAAGAGCAGCGCCTGCCGGTCCTTTTCCGACAACCCCAGCAAGGCGTCGTCCAACGCGGGCGCCAGCGATTTCAATAGCGAATCCTCGTCTTTCATGGTCGCGCCCATCTCGACGGCCAGTTCCTCCCGGCGTTTGCGCCGCTGTTCGTCGCGGTAACGCCGGCTGGCCTGTAAAAGCGTCGCTTTATAAAGCCACCCGGCCAGATTCATATCCCAGCGCAAGCGCGGAGCCCGGCGCGCCAGGGCGATGAACACTTCCTGGGCGATTTCCTCCGCCAACCCCGAGTCGTTCACTCGCCGCAAGGCCGTGCCATACACCAAATCGATGTGCTTTTGGGCGAGGCGCTGAAAAGCCGATTCAGATCTCCGTTCCAAAAACTCCCGCAATAACTCGCGATCACTCATAGTTTCAGGTCTTCATAATAGAATCTTCCGCCGGCCGGTAAAAACCGAAAACTTTTTTGCGCGATGTTTTTGGGGAGCGAAAACCGGCGGTGCTGAGCCCCAACGGAGACTAGCCCAGGCCAACCCGGACGCTTTCACCCTTCCTACCTGTGCGTTTCGCGATAACGCATTTGTAAGGTGTTTATTATAAGCATATTTTGTGGTAACTGTTGCAAAGTCACGACCGCTCGACTGGGATCTCGTCATGGAATCGGAGCGGTGCCTGGGACCGGACAAATATGAGTTCGCTCCCCTGCCCGTCGCACCCGTGCCGCTGCCCGGCGTGTACTCATTTGCGTAATTTTGGTCGCCCCGCCCGACGGGGTAACGGATGGGTTTAGCCCCACCCTCGCCTGGCCGCGTTTGAACACCAACGCTCAAGCTGACGTCTAATGGGTATTGTCATCGATATGGGGTTCCATACAAAGCCATTAGGACTGCGGTGGGGTTTGGCTTGCCCGAGCCTTTGGCTGGCGGCTCTGGGACTCGCCTGCGGCGTATCTGCCTGGGGGCAAACGAATTTCCCGGCGGCACCCGCCAAGGCGTTTTCGCTGCCCGCGCCGCAACTCAAACCTTACGTCGCGCAACCGTCCCCCGTCCCGCCAGTGAAACGAGTCGTCCCCGAAACCAGTCGGCTATCGGCGGAAATCGCCGCCGCCAAAGCCACCGCTGAGCATGAAGCCGAACTGCTGGCCCAATTGGACCGCGTAATTGTCCCCCCCGCCTCCATCGCCGGTCCGCAAACCCTGGTCGAAAAGGGGTTTTCGGAAATTTTCGATTCGGATCGATATTCCATCGGCCACGTCGTGGTCGGCAGTTCCCTTACCACCGCCATTAGCAAGCGCAACCCGCTCTGCCTCCTGAACCCCGTTTTTTTCTGGATGTCCTTCTGATTGGCCGCCCGCCGCGCAACGGAATCACGGCTGGCGGAGTCCGCGCGCGCTTACTATACTCAGAGCAGCCTCGCTTAGAGGTGTTTACCGATCTATCCGCGGGATGATCGGTAATCAGGCATGTTTTGGAGCCAGCCCGGCGCGCAGACATTCTCGCCTTACGCTGAATCCGCCAGCCGTCGCGTGGATCAGTTCTGGAAAGCGCGCTTTGACGGCTACGCCGCATGCAACGACCTGGTGCCGCTCGCTGCTTAGAAGGAAAAACTCCTTCCAGAGCCTTTGGCTTGATTTGTAACATTTTTTGTTCGCATTATTTTATCAATATGATACTAATACCATATATGAATGCGAACGTCAGTGTTTTTAGGGTAAGTGAATACCTAAGAGTCAATGTCTCAATTCATGCCGCGGTAGTTTTAATTGGATTTTTTCAAGCCACTCTATCTCAAACAATAAATGGCTACGTTATTCCAGCAACGGGATCAATAATTTACGGCAACTCAGCATTTACCAATGCGCAAGGAACCATATATAATTCCACGAATGAGTATGGAAACGAAATCTCATTCGCACCTAAGGCAATTAATGAATTCAGGACGATAGGAGAAATTGATATCCCATACTATTATGGAGATGCTCCACCCATCATAACTAATTTGTTTTGTGGAGCTAAACATAACACAATCGATGGAAGTGCGCTATATAATGTCACCGACAAACAATGCTTACGTAACAGATATTCATTAAATAGGGACGATTCTAAGACGATGCGATTTCGCATGTATTCGTTATTGCAGTCTGATACGAATGTGGCGGGTCTTCCTGGAGAGGTAATTTACGACTCAGGCAACATTTTAATCAACCGTGGATATCACACAGTCATTATGGGTGGCTTAAATCTGGAAAACGTTCCGGATAAGGTAATTTGGACCGTCGAATATTCAGGAATAACATCTAACGAAATTGCCGGCTCTTTACTTTATTCGCCGCCGACCGTAGGCCACAGTTATAATGATTGTTGGGTTAACACCAATAATGCATGGACTTTAACATGCAGACGATATGGCGACGCCCCACCCGTTTTTGCGGCGAACTTCAAAAGCTATTCTAAAGCGGAAACCAACACCATAACAACAGAAGCTGGTTTATTTGGCCTAACCAACATATACGTGGCCGCATTTCCAGATTACAATGATGTTTTGGATGGATATGATACGAATAGGATAAACAACGAAGTGACATGTAATGTCGGTGTGAATTCGCCCAATTACGGGATAATTGATATAAATCCATATCCTAATAGTTTCTACGCAACTCATACGCTAATTAAATTAACGGCGATCCCGGCTCCTGGATGCAATTTCATTAAATGGTCTGGAAATGTTACCAATAACGACACAGTGTTAACTTTATTAGCAATATCAAACATTGATGTTCGAGCTGTTTTTGAAGTGACTACCGGCACCGTTTCGAGTATAGCCTTTCAATCTAACAAATCAATCATTACATGGAATGGTAATTATAGGCTACAAGAGTCGACTTTAGTAAATGGACCTTGGTTGGATGTTTTTAATGCCATACTACCTGTAATTTCTCCATATACAAATAATATCAATAAATCATCCCAGTATTTTCGTCTAAGAAGCGGATTTGAATATTAGCCGCGCATCAACGTACTACATATATGCAATTAACAATCCATAATAACAGTAATATATCTATATTAATGCATGCTTTTAAACATCAACCTATTAGTAATAATTAATACAAATCAAACCAATGGCACATTTTAAAAAATCAAGTAAGTATTAACTGTTAACGTTATATAATTCTTATAAGCGTATCTGTCATGACTCGGTCGCTATGATCATTTTTCTGTGGCTAAGTCCGAGCCATGATAGATACACCGCTAAGCATTAGGCGGCGTTTGCGGATCTACACTTTGGAGACCGCCAGTTTAATTAGCAAGCGCAACCCGCTCTGCCTCCTGAACCCCGTTTTTTTCTGGATGTCCTTCTGATTGGCCGCCCGCCGCGC
>DBTJ01000032.1:15751-18868 GCA_002306985.1 Verrucomicrobia bacterium UBA1319 | reverse complement strand
GTTGAGCACGATCACGTCGTCGTCCTCGAATAAAATGGCGAGCGGGATTTCCTCCGGCAGCGCCTCGGCGGCGCGGGCTTTCGGCCAGCGCACCTGGATTTGATCGCCGAGCTTCGGCGAGTACGAGGGTTTGGCCGCGCGCTGGTTGACCTGGATGTCGCCGTCGGCAAGCAGGCGCTGGATTGCGCCGCGGGACACCGCCGGATAGCGGCGCTGCAAAAACACGTCGAGCCGCTCCCCAAATTGAATTTGCTCCACGGGGAAAGTTTCCGGTTGGGATTCGGTCATGAGGGTTTGGAATTCTTGGTGACGGGCAGGGGGGGGGTGGCGGCCCGGCGCGGGAGCCACCAGATCGCCGCCAGGCCCGCCGCTAGCAGCAGGTAACTGAGTTTTTGTCCGGGCGTGAAGAACGGGGTGGCGTCATAGTAATCGCCGCGAAACAATTCGACCGACCAGCGGATGACGGCGTAGCCGATCATGTACCAGGCGAAGATTTGCCCCGCGTAGCGGCGGCGCGGGAAAAACCAGGATAAGCCGAGGAATAGGGCAAGATTGAGCGCCGCCTCGTAGAGTTGGGTGGGATGCACGCCCACCCCGGCCGTTTCATGATTCGCGGGAAAATGGACGGCCCAAGCGCATTGCGTGGGCGAGCCGTAGCAGCATCCGTTCATGAAACAGCCCAGGCGCCCGAACATGTGGCCCAGGGCGACGCAGGGAGCTAGGATGTCCGAGAGCGGCCAAAACGGCAGTTTCATCCGCCGCATTTGCATAACCCCCGTAACGGAGGCGCCGATGAGGCCGCCGTAAAACACCAGGCCGCCCTCCTGAATCATGAAGATTTTCCACCAGGGCTGTCCGCGAAAGAACTCGTTCCAATAGCTGATGACGAAGAGCGCCCGCGCGCCGACAATCGCGCCACCGATCAGCCATGGACCAAGGTCGAGCACTTTTTCGGGCGCGAGGCCGGTTTTGAGGGCCCGCCGGCTGGCGATCCAGAGGCCCGCCAGGAAACCGATCGCCACCATGACCCCGTACCAATACAGGGTGAGCGCGCCGAAATGGAGAAAGATTTTATGCACAATACCGGGTTCCGTTAACTTGCGCCGGCCTGCGTTTGCGCTTGGTTCACGAGGGTTTGCAGAGTGATGCCCGAGGCCGCCAGGCTTTCCGCTTGCCGCACTTTGTCGATCTCCCGCCGAACCAGTTCCCGCGTGGCGTCCGCACGCGTGGACAACTCCGCGCCTTGGCTGGTGCGCAAGGCGCGCAAGATGTCGTGCACGGTGATTTTATCCAAGGGCCGGCCGGGATTACAGGCGTTCTCGCCCGCGTTGACGGTGATCAAAAGGCGGTCCTTGGCCAGGATTTGCGTGATTTGCGCCGTCAACCGCGCGGGCACGCCCAATTGGTCGCTTAACTCGGCGTTGCTCAGGGGTGGTTCGCCGCGCTGGAAGCGCTCCGCCACGCGGGTCATTAACCGCACCGCGATGTATTCCCGGCCTTCCTGATGAACGCCTTCGGCCAGGCGCGCCTGGACATAGGACCGGCGATTTTGGTACGCGTAGGCGACTTGCGCGCCGAAGAGGAGAATCAGCCAAGACAAATACAGGCCGAATAAAAACACCGGCACCACCGCCAGGCTGCCGTAAATTTTACTATAAGTGACCACTTTAGAAACATACATCACTTGCAGCAAATTGTTAGCCTGCCAAAGGCCGCCCCCGACGAGGCCGCCCGCGACGGCGGCTTTCCAGGGCACGGTCGTGTTGGGCATCAGCCGGTAGAACACCGCGAAGCCCGCCGCCAGGAAGAAAAAGGGCAGCACGAGCGAGAATTTGCTGCTAATGAAAGATAGACTGGCCGTCATCTCGGCCGCGCGTTTGGCGCGCACGATTTCCGCCGGGTAAGCATCCTCCAGCAACAGCCGGTTCAAGCGGGCCAAACCCCGGCTCTGGGGCTTTTTGGCGAGCAACGCCAGGGTATTGGTGGCAAGCGATACTCTTTGGAAACGCGCCTCCTCGTAGATGGACGGCCCATGGATGACGCGGTTGAGATCGTCCACCACGGCGGTTTGCGTTTCCTCCTCCGCCACGGCGTTGGTTTGCAGCAGGCTTTGCGTTTTGGGAGATAATTGACGCCAAAGGAATTGCGAAACCGGCTCGGTTTGACTGTTCAATTGCCGGACGAGGGCCGGCCAGTCGGCAATACTTTCGGGCGTCAGTCGCGCCCGATCCGCGGCCGCGAATTGCTGGCCCGACGTCAACCCGATGGCGAGCAGCAGCAACAGCGGCCCGAGCGTGATGGCCGCCCAGTACTGCACGGTCCGGGCGAACCAGCCGCGCCCTTTTTCGACGCCCCAGATATCGTTGAAAGTTTTTTCAATGTTACTCAGGAGCAGAATGGCGACGACGATGAGGGACACCATGCCCGTGACGCCCAGGGTGCCGCTCTGGATATTGCTAATGGAGGAAGTGATTTCGCGCACCACCCGTTGCCGGGCATCCGCGCCCGCATCGCCGGCGTGGGTCGGCGCCGCGCCGTCTTTGGGCACTAAATTCAGTTGCGGGGCGACGCTTTTAACCAAGTGATCGAGCATTTTTTCCACCGGCTCGGTGCCTTGGGTTTTTAAGAGGCTGGTGGAAACGCTGACCACGACCGCCAGCACGGGAATCAGGGAGAGCAGGGTGGTATAGGCCAGGGCGGAGGCGCGCACGGGACAACGGTTGCGCAGGAAACTCTTGATCACCAGCAACCAGAAGTGCGCGCTGGCGGCGAACGAGAACCCGCCGCGCGCGGGCAATTCAACGAGGTTTTTCTCCTCGATGAAAGCCTGCGCGTCCGCTTGCAGTCGCTTTATTCTGCCAATGGGTTCTGACATTTAATCGGAAGCCGCCGTCACAAGGCCGCCCCCTCGCCGTGTATTACTCGTTAATTCCTCGCGCGGCAAGGAAGTAAAAAAAAGGCGCCGGCCTAAGCCGGCGCTGAAAAGGGAAAGCCGCGAATTAACGGGCGTAACCGTAAATCGCTTGTTTGCCCAGCATCTGCTCGATGCGGAGCAACTGGTTGTACTTGGCGACGCGGTCGCTGCGGCTGAGCGAGCCGGTCTTGATCTGGCCCGCG
>DBTJ01000032.1:0-15439 GCA_002306985.1 Verrucomicrobia bacterium UBA1319 | reverse complement strand
GAGCGATGGCTGATGACGGCGGTGTAACGATTCTTGTGCGCCAATTCGACGGCGTCCAAGGTTTCCGTCAAACTGCCGATCTGGTTGACTTTGACCAAGATGGAGTTGGCCACGCCTTCGTTGATGCCTTTGCGCAGGAACTTCACGTTGGTGACGAAAAGATCGTCGCCCACCAGCTGGATTTTGTCGCCGAGCTTGTCGGTGAGCAACTTCCAGGTCTTCCAATCGTTCTCGGCGCAACCATCTTCAATGCTGACGATGGGGTATTTGGCGGTCAATTCCGCGTAGATCGCGACCAATTCCTCGCCGGTGACCTTGCGGCCGCTGCTCTTCTTGAAGATGTAGTTGCCGGTCTTGGCGTCGTAGAATTCCGAGGAAGCGACGTCCAAAGCCAGGAAGATCTGCTTGCCCGCTTTGTAGCCGGCGTCCTTGATGGCTTGGAGGATGACTTCGATCGCGGCATCGGCGCTCTCCAACTTGGGAGCGAACCCGCCTTCGTCGCCGACGGCCGTCGAGAGGCCTTTACCTTTCAACACGGATTTGAGGGCGTGGAAGGTTTCGGTGATGGCGCGCAACCCTTCGGAATAAGTGTCAAAGCCCTTCGGCATGATCATGAATTCCTGGAAATCGATGGGGGCGTCCGAGTGCGCGCCGCCGTTGATGATGTTCGCCATGGGCACCGGCAAAACTTTGGCGTTGGGCCCGCCCAGGTATTTGAACAACGGCAGATCGAGTTCGTCGGCGGCGGCCTTGGCGTTGGCCAAAGAAACGGCCAAGATGGCGTTCGCGCCGAGTTTGGATTTGGTTTCCGTGCCGTCCAATTCCAGCATCGTGCCGTCGATCAGGGTCTGTTCGGTGGCATCCAAACCTTCCAAAGCGGGCAAGATGATGTCCATGACGTTTTTCACGGCCTTGCTCACCCCTTTGCCGCAGTAACGTTTCTTGTCGCCGTCGCGCAATTCGATGGCCTCATTCTCACCAGTGCTGGCGCCGGAGGGGACCGCGGCGCGGCCAGCCACTCCACTCTCCAAAATCACGTCGACTTCCACGGTGGGGTTGCCGCGGGAGTCGAGAATCTCACGGGCGATAATATCTTGAATCAAGCTCATATTTTTCCTTAATTAAAAAAATCCAATGCGGCGCGCATCTTAGGTGGCGGCGGGGGGTGAGTCAAGGCGCAAGCCAAGTTTGGGGCCGTTTTACGTTTCGCCGGGGAACCCCTGCTGGCGAAGCGCCTCGTAGAGCACCAGGGCCGCGCAGTTGGCGAGGTTCAGCGAGCGCGAAGCGGGGTTGAACATCGGTATTCGCAGCCAGGTTTCCCGGTTCGCCTCGATCAGGGCTGGCGGTAAACCGGCGGTTTCACGGCCGAGCACCAAGTAATCGTCGGGCGCGTACCGGACTTCGGCGTAATGTTGAGGGCCGTTGGATTCGATGTACCAAAGCCTGGCTTCGGGCGGGAGTGAAGCTTGAAAGTCCTTCCAACTGGGCCAGCGGCGCCAGGTTACTTGCCGCCAATAATCCATGCCCGCGCGCTTTAAATCGCGATCTTCCAGGCGGAACCCGAACGGTTCGATCAGGTGCAATTGCGTGCGCGTCGCCGCGCAAAGGCGGGCGATATTTCCTGTGTTCGGCGGTATTTCCGGTTCTACCAGCACCATGTGCATGCCTTCTGTTTTGCCCGAATCCGTAAAAATGGCAACGTTTGCGTGCGACGCCAAGCCGGCCGAAGCTCGAAGAATGGGGATTTAAGGTCGGTGGGAGGCCGGGCCGGGGCTCCGTTTGGCGGATCGGCAAAATTGTCCGTTCGCCGACGGCGGGCTTTGGACGGCCCTTTTTGCCCAAGCGCCAACCTCGGCGAAGCTAATGCCGAAAGGCGGCGGCCAAAATTTTGCACGATTTTTATAGCGTTCCCCGCCAAGTTTGTTACATCTGCGTGTCTGTGGAAATGGATGCGAGTCATTCAAGCGGTCTGGACGTTGGCGGTCTAGGCCGTGCATCGGAAGATATCCCTGCGGTTACCTTGGAACAGATCACCCGGCGCTTCGATAAAGTCGAAGCGTTGGCGCGGGTGAACCTGAGGATTCGGCAGGGCGAATTTTTTTCCCTACTCGGCCCGTCGGGTTGCGGCAAAACGACCTTATTGCGCGTGATCGCGGGGTTGGATTGGCCGGACGAGGGTCGGTTGTTGATTCATGGACAGGACGCCCATTCGATTCCCGCCCATCGCCGCCCGGTCAACACGGTGTTTCAATCCTACGCGCTGTTTCCTCACCTGACGGTTTGGGAAAACGTGGCCTTTGGTTTGCGGATGAAAAAAGTGCCGGTGGAGGAGTTGGAACCGCGCGTGCGCCACGGGATGGAAATTGTCGAGATCGCGGCTTTGGCGCAACGCAAGCCCTCGCAACTTTCGGGCGGACAGCGGCAGCGCGTGGCCCTGGCGCGGGCCATCGTCAACGAGCCTAAAGTGCTGCTTCTGGATGAGCCCCTCGGGGCGCTGGATTTAAAGCTGCGCCGGCAATTGCAGGTCGAATTACGCCAGCTGCAGCAACGGTTGGGCATCACTTTCGTATACGTCACCCACGACCAGGAGGAGGCCATGGTCATGAGCGATCGCATCGCGGTAATGAACAACGGGCGGGTGGAGCAATTGGGCGCGTGCCACGAAATTTACGAGCAGCCCCGCACCCGGTTCGTCGCGCAGTTCCTGGGCTCCTGCAACCTGCTCGACGCGGTGGTCAAACAACGGGACGCGCAATCCGTGTGGGTGGATACTTCGGTGGGCCGTTTGCGGGTGGATTTGAAGTCGCAAAGCACCGGCACGGCCAGCCTGGATCGCTTCACCCTGGCGGTGCGGCCGGAGAAGATCTGTTTTGGCCCCCGCAACGGACATCTGCGGGAAAACGAGGTGCATGCCACGGTCGAAAATTGGGTGTACGGCGGGGCCGAGACGCAGTATTCCCTAAGAGTGGGCGAGGCGCCCTTGCGGACCCGCGCCTTGAACCTTCAGCCGGGCAGCCAGCAAGGGGTGAGCGTCGGGCAACCGGTGAGCGTGGTGTTGCCCCCCGCCGGCCTTATCGTTTTGGAGGATTGATGGCTGCGCCCGCCGGGGAAAAACTCACCAATCGCGGCCATATTTGGCGCTCGGCGCTTACCAGCGGCCCGGCGGTCTTCTGGCTCTGTTCCTTTCTGCTCGTGCCGCTGCTGGCGGTCGCCGTCATTAGTTTTCTGACCCGCGGCTCCGTGGGCGAGGTGACGCGCCCCTTGACGCTCGAGAATTACGAGCGGTTTTTCGGCTACGGTTTGCTGGGCTTCGATCCGCTTTACCCGATCATCATGCTGCGCAGCTTGGTGCTGGGAACGGCGACCGCGGCACTGTGCATTTTGGCCGGCTTTCCGCTGGCGTTCTTCATCGCCGGCCTGCCCGCCCGCTGGAAAAACGCGGCGCTGACGCTGGTGATCATCCCCTTGTGGACGAATCTGCTCATCCGGACGTACGCCTGGCAGATCATTCTGGCGCCGGATGGGTTCCTGGCGCGCTTGGGCGCGTCGCTCGGCCTGGTGACGCCGGGCGAACCGCTTTATCCCAGCATGTTCGCCGTGTATATCGGCATGGTGTGCGATTTCCTGCCGTTTCTGGTCCTGCCACTCTACGCCTCGGTGGAGAAGCTCGATTGGAGCCTGGCCGAGGCGGCGATGGATCTCGGGGCGGGCAGTTGGAATGTGTTCCGGCACGCGATCTTGCCGCAGGTCATGCCCGGCTTGGTGGCCGGCGCCATCCTGGTGCTGGTGCCGGCGCTGGGCCAATTCGTGATTCCCGATTTGTTGGGCGGTTCCAAATCCATGATGCTCGGCAACGCCATTCAGCAGGAGTTCGGGGCGGGGCGCGACTGGCCCTTCGGCTCCGCCATCGCCATGCTGGCCATGGTGTTCGTGCTGGTTGGGCTGTGGGTGTACGCCCGCGTCGCCGCGCGCAAAGGAGAGCCGGACTTGATATGAAACGGGCGATCCTGGCCGGCATTTCGGCGTTGCTGTACCTCTTCCTTTATGCTCCCATCGCGGTGGTCATGGTTTATTCGTTCAACGCCGCCCGGCACGGCATGGTGTGGCGCGGGTTCACCTGGCAATGGTACGAGAAGCTGCTGCACGATCCCTTGGTGTGGGCGGCCGCCAAAAACACGCTGATCCTGGCGGTGGCCAGCACCAGCGTGGCCACGGTCTTTGGCGCCCTGCTCGGCGTGGGCTTGTACCGCTATTGGTTTCCGGGCAAACGCTTGTTCCAATGGTTCCTCTATCTGCCGGTGGTCATCCCCGATGTGGTGATGGCGGTGGCCATGATGTTGTTCTACGGCTTGCTCCGGGACGCGACCGGCTGGTTCGAGCTGGGTATGGGGACGATGATCGTCGCGCACGTCACCTTCCAAATCCCGTTCGTCGCGCTGGTGGTGCGCTCGCGCTTGATCGGACTCGATCCCGCCATCGAAGAGGCGGCCCGCGATTTGGGGGCCTCGCCCTGGCAAACCTTCTGGTACGTCACCTTTCCGTTGATCGCCCCCGGCATCATGGCGGGCGGCATGCTCGCGTTCACGCTGAGTTTGGATGATTTTGTGGTGAGCTTTTTCACCACCGGCCCCGGGGCCACCACGCTGCCAATCCTGATTTATTCTTCCGTCAAGCGGGGCATTACCCCGGACATTAACGCGCTTTCCACCGTGATGATACTCGTCTCGGTCCTAGCCACAATTATGGTGGCCATCTTGGAGCGGACCCGCAAGGGCGCTGGAACAACCAAACCAAACCTATGATAAAGAAACTCGTCTGTGCCGGTCTGCTGCTCCTCAGCCTGT
Source organism: Verrucomicrobia bacterium UBA1319 (assembly GCA_002306985.1). Taxonomy (GTDB): domain Bacteria; phylum Verrucomicrobiota; class Verrucomicrobiia; order Limisphaerales; family UBA1319; genus UBA1319. The sequence goes on along the minus strand of DBTJ01000032.1, from coordinate 10,595 downwards.
CATCGAGCTGGGCGCAACAGAATAAAATGAATCTCTTCATCTGGAGCGAATACATCGATCCGGAGATTGTGAAAAGCTTCGAGCAGAAGTTCGACTGTAAAGTCACCATCGACTTGTATGAAGACGAAGACAGCATGCTCGCCAAGATCCAAGGCGGCGGCTCCTCCCTCTACGACGTGGTGGTGCCCCCCGATCAGCAAATCAAAACGCTCGTCAAACTCAAACTCATCGCTCCCTTGCGCCATGAGAACCTGCCCAACCTGAAGAATCTCGAGGATCGCTTCCGCACGCTGCCCTACGATGCGGGTAACAAATACACCGTGGCCTATCAGTGGGGCACGGTCGGCCTCTATGTGCGCAAGCCCAAAGATAAACCCCTCGATGAAACCTGGGGTCTCATCTTCGATCCGGCCAAGCAAATCGGGCCGTTCCTGTTGATGGACACCAGCCGCGACCTCATCGGCTCCGCCTTGAAATACAAAGGCTTTAGCTTGAACAGCACCGACAAGCCCCAGCTGAAATCCGCCCGCGAGCTCTTGCTGGAAGTCAAGAAGCGCTCCCTGGGATTTGAAAACGGCGTGGGGGCCAAGAACAAGGTGTTGGCGAAGACCGCCGCCGCCGCCGTGGTGTATAACGGCGACGCCGTGCGCGGCATGAAGGAAGATCCGGAGACCGTGTATTTCGTGCCCAAAGAAGGCGGCGTGATCTGGGTGGATAATCTGGCCGTGCTGTCCAAAGCTCCGCACCGCGACATGGCCGAGAAATTCATCAACTACCTGTTGGAACCCGAAGTCGGCGCCAAGCTCGCCGCGTTCAGCCAGTACGCTTCCCCCAATAAGGCCGCCAAATCGTTGATCAGTCCCGAGGATCTGAAGAATCCGGCGATTTATCCCCCGGCGGAGATCCTGCCCAAGCTCGAATACATCGAGGAAGTGGGCTCCAAATCCCGTCTGTACGACGAAATCTGGACGCAGATCAAAGCGAAGTAGAATAAAAAATCCGGCTTCACCGAAGGGCGAAGCCGGAATGCTGTAACTTTAAAACCAAGCGAGGCGGCCACTCATCCTGGCCGCCTTTTTATTTACCACTGTTCGCGGGCGTATGTTCCAGCCAGCCGCCGCCCAGGGCTTTGTAGAGCGAGATCGAATTGGCCAGCCGGGTGTATTGGGATTGGATGAGGTTTTGCCGGGCGCTGTAGAGCGATTGTTGCGCCGTGAGGACGGTGAGGTAATTGTCCACCCCGTTGCGATAGCGCAGATCCGCCAATTTGTAGCGTTGCTCCTCGGCCTTCACCAGCAGGCGGCCGGCTTCAATCTCGTCGTTGAGCGCGCGGCGCGCCACCAAGGCGTCGGCCACGTCGCGAAACGCGCTCTGGATGGCCTTCTCATATTGCGCCACGTACATTTGCTTGCGCACCCGGGCGCCTTTGAGATTGGCGAAATTCTTGCCGGTGTCGAAAATCGGCAGCGTGATTTGCGGGCCGAAATTCCAGGCGGATTGCGGGCCGGTGAACAAGTCGGAGAGCTGCGCGCTGGCGGTGCCGCCGGAACCGGTGAGCAATATCTTCGGGAAGAACGCCGCGCGGGCCGCGCCGAGGTTCGCGTTGACGGCCTTTAATTCATGTTCCGCCCGCAAAATGTCGGGCCGGTGTTGCAGCACTTCCGACGGCAGGCCGGCGGGCGGGTCGGAGGGAATGCCGGTTTCCTCCAGGGACCGCGCGGGCGGCAAATTATCCGGAATGGATTGGCCGATCAATAGCGCCAGGGCATTGCGGGCCTGATCGCTCAAACGGGTCAGCGAAGCGACGCTGGCCTTGGCGGTTTGCACCTGGGCCTCGGCCGAGCGCAGGTCGAGTTCGGAGGCCGCGCCGTTGTCGAAATTGCGCCGGTTCAAATCGTAAGCGGACCGCACCGTTTCCAGCGTCTGCCGGGCCACGGTCAATTGCTCGTCCAATTCCCGCTCGTTAAGCGACTGGATCACCACTTCGGCGACCAGCGTGAGGTGGGCGCTTTTGCGGGCCTCATCCGTGGCTAGGTATTCCTCCAGCGCCTGGTTTTTGAGGCTGCGCACGCGGCCGAACAGGTCCAACTCGAACGCGGTGACGCCGCCGCCGACGCTATACTGACTGCTGGTCGACGCGGCGCCGGTGCCGTTCAAATCGCCCGGCACGCGCTGGCGCGAGCCGCTGGCGGTGGCCTCGATCGTGGGCAGCAAGGCCGCGCGTTGCACCCGGTATTGGGTCCGGGCCAACTCGACGTTCAAGGTGGCCACGCGCAAGTCGCGATTGTTGGCCAAGGCCAGCTCGATCAATTTTTGTTGGCGCGCGTCGCGGAAGAATTCGCGCCAGCCCGGGGTGGCGGCGGGGCCGGAGTTTCCAGCGACGCCGTTGGTTGTCGGACTCGCCGGCCAACTGGCGGGCACCGGCGCGGCGGGCCGCTCATGCTTGGGCGCCAGGGTGCAACCGGTCAACGCGGCCGCCACCAGGATATAGGATAACGATTTACTCATGATGGGAATCTTGTTTGGCTTTTTCCGCCTCGGCGACGGCTAAATCATGCACGCTGGGGCGCGCCTTAAAGATCCGCCGGACCACGACGTAGAAGACGGGCACCATGAAAATGGCCAGCAGCGTGGCCGAAAGCATGCCGCCCGCCACGCCGGTGCCGATGGTTTGCCGACTGGCCGAGCCCGCCCCGGTGCTGAACATCAAGGGCAACACGCCTAGAATAAAGGCGAAGGAGGTCATCAAAATCGGCCGCAATCGCAGATGCACCGCCTCCAACGTGGCTTCGATCAACCCCTTGCCTTGGCTTTGCAAACTCTTGGCGAATTCGATGATCAGAATGGCGTTCTTGGTGGACAAGCCGATGGTGGTTAGCAAGCCCACTTTGAAGTACACGTCGTTGGGCAAGCCGCGCAAGTACACCGCCAGCAACGCGCCCAGCACCCCCAAGGGCACCACGAGCATCGCCGAAAGCGGGATCGCCCAGCTTTCATACAACGCCGCCAAGCAGAGAAACACCACCAGCAAGGAGAGCGCGTAGAGCGCGGGCGCTTGCGAGCCCGAGAGCCGTTCCTCGTACGATTGGCCGGTCCATTCGAAGCCGATGCCGGCGGGCAATTGCTTGGCCATTTCCTCCATGGCGGCCATGGCTTCGCCGGAACTCTTGCCGCGCGGGGCGGCGCCCACGATTTCCATCGAAGGGAAGCCGTTATAGCGCTCCAGACGCGGGGAGCCATAAGTCCAGTGCAAGGTGGCAAAGGCCTTGAGCGGCACCATTTTGCCCGTGCTATTGCGCACGTATACTTTGCCGATGTCATCGGGCAGCATGCGGAAGGGGGCGTCCAGTTGGACGAGCACCTGCTGCACGCGGTTGCCGTTGATGAAATTGTTCACGTAGGCGGAGCCAAACTGGGTTTGCAGCGTGGTGTTGATGTCCGCCAGGGCCACGCCCAAGGCCGCCGCTTTGTCTTGATCGATGTCGATCCGCATTTGGGGAATGTCTTCCATGCCTTGCGGACGAACGTTGGCGATATTGGGGTTTTTCATCGCCATGCCCAAGAGTTGGTTGCGCGCCTGCATGAGCTTCTCGTGGCCCAGGTTCGCTTGATCTTCGAGTTGGAAGTCGAACCCGGTGGCGTTGCCTAGTTCGGCGATGGGCGGCGGGTTGATGGGATAAATGATCGCGTCTTTGATGGCGCCCAAGGCCGCGAAGGCCCGGCCGATCACCGCTTGCACCGAGTGGTCGCGGCCCGGGCGCTTATCCCAGTCCTTCAGGCGGACGAACGCGATGGCGGCGTTTTGGCCCCGGCCGTTGAAACTGAAGCCGGCCACGGTGATCAAACTGTCGATCTCGGATTGTTTCAGGTAATACTCTTCCACTTGTTTCAACACCGCGATCGTGCGTTCCTGCGTGGCGCCCACCGGCAATTGAATGCTGGTGATGAAGTAGCCCTGGTCTTCCTCGGGCAGGAAGGAGGCGGGCAAGCGGACATAGAGGAATCCCACCGCCGCCAAAATCGCCAAGTAGGCGACAATGTTGGGGGGTAGATGGCGCAAAATACGCTCCACCAGGCGTTGGTATTCATTCGTGCTCGCCGAAAAACCGCGATTGAACCAGCCAAAAAAGCCGCCTTTCGCATGGTGATGGCCTTTGGGTATCGGGGCCAGCAACGTGGCGCACAGCGCCGGGGTCAGCGACATGGCCAGGAACACCGAAAAAAGCATGGACGAAATCATGGCCATCGAAAACTGCCGGTAAATGGCGCCCACCGAACCGCCGAAGAAGGCCATCGGCACGAACACCGAGGTGAGCACCAGGGTGATGCCGATCAACGCCCCGGTGATTTGGCCCATGGCTTTGCGGGTCGCCTCGCGCGGGGAGAGCCCCTCCTGGCTCATGATGCGCTCCACGTTTTCCACCACCACGATGGCGTCGTCGACCAGCAAGCCAATGGCCAGCACCATGCCGAACATTGTCAGCACGTTGATGGAATAGCCCAGGCCGTACATCGTGGCGAACGTGCCGAGCAAAGCCACCGGCACCACGATGGTGGGAATCAGCGTCGCCCGGAGGTTCTGCAAGAAGAGGTAAATGACCAAGAATACCAGGCCGATCGCCTCAATGAGCGTCACCGCCACTTCCTCGATGGAAATCTGCACGAACGTCGAGGAATCGTACGGGTAATCCACCCGCACGCCTTTCGGGAAAAACTTGGCTAGTTCCTTCACTTTCGCGCGCACGGCTTCGGCCGTGGCCAGCGCGTTGGCGGTCGGGCTCAACTTGATGGCCACCGCCGAGGAAGGCCGGCTGTTGATGCGCGCTTGCGAGGAATAATCTTGGCCGCCCAATTCCACCCGCGCCACGTCGGAGAGCCGGACGCGCGAGCCGTCCGGATTGACGCGCAGGATAATGTCCCCGAATTGTTTGGGCGTGCGCAGCGTGCTTTGCCCTTGCAGCGTAATGTTGAGCTGCTGCCCTTGAATGGCGGGGCGGGCGCCCAACTGGCCGACGGGCACCTGCGAGTTTTGCGTCTGGACCGCGTTGAGCACGTCGTTGGCGTCCAACCCCAGGCTGTTTAGCTTGTGCGGGTCGGTCCAGATGCGCATGGCCGACTGGGTGCCGAATTGCAGGGCTTCGCCCACGCCGGTGACGCGGCGGATGGGGTCGAGCACGTTCGCGGCGATGTAGTTGCCCAGCTCGATTTCATCCATGCTCCCGTCCGTGGTCGAGATGGTGAAAAACATGAGGAAGTTGCGCGTCGCCTTGGCGACGGTCACGCCCTGCTGCTGCACGGTCGAAGGCAGGTTGGGCATGGCCAGTTGCAGCTTGTTCTGCACTTGCACTTGGGCGATGTCGGGATTGGTGCCCGGCTGGAAATACAGCGTGATCGTCGAAATGCCCGAGGATTCGCTCGTGGAGGACAGATAGAGCAGGTCGTCAATACCGTTGAGCTGCTGCTCGATGACCGAAGTGACGCTGTCTTGCAGAACCTCGGCCGAAGCGCCGGAATACCGCGCGGTGACGGACACCGAGGGCGGGGCGATGTTGGGGTACTGCGCGATGGGTAATTTGACGATGGCCAATCCCCCCATCAGCATGATGAGGATGGAAATCACCCAGGCGAATACGGGACGATCGATGAAAAATTTAGCCATGCGCGGGTCTTTCTACTTGCCCTGATTTTGCGCGGGCGCGCTGGCGTTGTTGGGGTCGCCCGTGAACGGCACGGGTTTCACCGCCATCGCCGGACGAACCTTTTGGAGGCCTTCCACAATGACGCGATCGCCGGCCCGCAGACCGCTCGTGACGAGCCATTTGTCACCCGCCGCCGTCTCCGTATGGATCACCCGGCTTTCGACGGTGTTATCCGCCTTGAGCGCCAGGACGGTGGCCTCGCCGCCCGGTCCCCAGGCCACGGCGCGTTGCGGCACCGCGATGGTGTCGCGGTTAATGGCTTGCTCCAACCGGCCTCGGACGAACATCCCCGGGAGCAGCCAGCGCTCTGGATTCGGCACTTCGGCGCGCAAGGTAATCATCCCGGTGGTGGGGTCCACCGAAATATCCGAAAACAGCAGTTTGCCCGGTTGCGGATATACCGAACCGTCTTCCAACACCAAGTTCACTTTGGCCTCACCGGGGGCCAGGCTTTTCAGACTGCCGTTTTCCAAAGCGCGCCGCAGGCGCAGGACATCGGCGCTGGATTGCGTGAAATCGAAATAGATCGGGTCCAACTGCTGGATCACGGCCAGTTCGGTGGCCTCGTTTTGTCCCACCAGCGCGCCCTCGGTGACCAGCGCCTTGCCGATGCGCCCGGCGATGGGAGCGGTGACGCTGGCATAACCCAGATTCAGCGAGGCGGTCTCGACGGCGGCTTTGCCCGCCAAAATGTCCGCTTCGTCCTTGGCGGCGCCCGCCACCGCGTCGGCGTAATCCTGTTTACTCACCGCGTTGTATTCCACCAGCACTTTATAGCGGTCGGCTTTGGCTTGGGTCTGTTTCAGCCCGGCTTCGGCTTTGGCTAGCGTGGCTTTGGCGCTGTTGTACGCCGCTTGCAACGGCGCGGGGTCGATTTGGAATAAAACCTCGCCGGCCTTGACTTCCGCCCCTTCCGTAAAGAGGCGTTTCTGCAAGATGCCCGCCACGCGCGCGCGGACTTGGGCGATGCGCACCGCATCCAGTCGGCCGGGCAGTTCGGTGGTCACAGGCAAGGTTTCCGGGGCGATCGTGATAAACGCCACCTCCGGAGGCGGGCCGCCGGCGCCGCCGGGCAGGCCGCCCGTGGCGGGATGGGGACCGCAACCGGCCGTTCCCAGCAAAATGGACGCGAGCACCGCAATGCTCAGGGGTTTCAGAAAGGTTTTATCCATATAAATCAAGGGGTAGTGGAGGGTGCGCGCAAGCCGGCGGCGGCGAAGGCCACCAGTCGCCGCACCTGGCTTTCCGAGTCTAGGTGATAATCTTTGGCGTCAACAACATTGCTAAGCCATTCGGGCAAAGGTTTTTCCATGGTTAACAACGAATTATGCAACGCGCCGTTGGTAAAATGCATGCGCCAGAAAACTTCCTCCCGCGACAGCGTGGGGATGGCGCGCAGCATGGCCGCATGAAACCGGCCCACCAATTTCTCGAAGTGCTTCTGCATGATTTGGTTTAACCGCTCGCCCGGCTCCGAAAAACAGCGGCCCATCAGACCGGTGAAAGTAATGGCCCCCAATTTGGGATTCATCGCCAGTTCCACCACTGGCCGAATGAAAGCCCCCAAAATATCCTCGAGATTGGGCGAGTTCTTGCCCGCCGCCGCTTCCACGATATCCAGTGCGGCCATGCGCGCTTGGTTCAAGGGAGCCAATCGGCGGTCGAACACGGCGGTTATCAAGCCGTCTTTACTGCCAAAATGATAGTTTATCGCGGCCACGTTGACCCCGGCTTCTTGGGTGATGTCGCGCATCGGGACATTATTTAACCCTCTCATGGCAAACAGTTTCTCGGCCGCGTCCAAGATTTTTTCTTTCGTTGCCGCGTGGCACCGCTCGCCGCAAGATTCAGATTGAGAGGTCATTGACAGCCCGATTCAAACAAGCGTTTGAAGCATACGTATGATTAATTGCGCGTCAATAGCGAGGATAAAACTTTTCACGAATAGGATGCATCTACTTCCTTTCCAATAGAATACAGAGAACGCCTTTCCGCACGGCTTCAGCGGAGCGGGATGGGTAAGAATAAAAATGGTATGTATTTAATAAACAATTATTTACACATATTAATCCGGTGCTTTACAGGTTTGGATGAGACTCATCGGGGAACTCTTGATGGGTCGGCTAAATCCATCGTTCGATTGGCTTGCTTGCGGACGGGCGAAAGGCGTAACCCTCACAAACGCGGCGTGACTATTGGATGAATGAGCCCCTACACAGCTTTGACGGGGAGACTCCCAAAGGCCAACAACTCCGGCGGATTTCTGACTACCTCATCAGGTGATTCAATAGATGCCGCAAAAATCTTTTTAAGGAAAACCCGATTCGTCCGATAATGATTCGGCTTAGGCTTGTGTTTTTCGACAGAAAATGTTGGTCAGCTATCGCTAAAATTAAAAACCGCGTAAACTATGGTATTCTCCATCCAATCGATACGAAAACTATCCCGGACCTTGAGTCTGATCGTCGGCGCTATACTCTTAACGGTTCTGACGCTCAACGTCGCCGCCGGCGGTAACACCACCAACTTAATCACGGTCGGGTTTCAAGACACCCTGCAATACACGGCACCGACTTTAACTAATTATTACGCCCCGGTGGGGCCGACCGGTATCCGCACCGGGTCGGGTACCTACAATTACACTTACTTGGTTATTTCCGCCGATACCGACGGCACCTATACCTTCGAGACCACTCCCCAAACGGCCTTGAGTGGCGACGAGGACACCATGTTGTTCCTCTATTCGAGCTTTGATCCGAGTAACCCAACGAATAATGTAATCATCGGTGATGACGATTATTACGCGGATATTACTCATGTGCGGCTTTCAAAGTTTACCGCTACGCTCACCACTGGTACTACCAATACGGTGGTCGTCACGAGTTGGCAGCCTGGGGACCGGGGTACGGTCGAGGTTCAGATTACCGGACCGGGCGAGATTACTTTTTACAACACCGCGCCTCAGTTCGCCAAACTCACCACTAACAATGTCCTATGGGATACGGCCACCTTGCTGGGACCGACCGCGGGGGCGCTGGATGTGCAATTACTGAGCACGAACGCCGGCAAAGGCGATTATAAGGGCAGCACCCTGACAATCGCTCGCCAAGGCGGCGCCAGCACGAACGACCGATTCGATTTGTCGCCCACTAACGCCATGTTCACCATTAACGGAAGCGCGCTGCAATACTCGAACCTCACTTTTGCCACCTGGAGCAGCAACGCGAACGCCTTGGAAGTCGCTTTTACGAGTAGTGGAACCAACGCTTTACATTCGTTGGTGCAAGATGTGATTCGGCATGTCCGATATCAAAATTCCGAGATGGAATCGTTCCTTTTGGAATGGACCTTTGAAGATGGTAATACGGGGTTCCAGGGGGTGGGCGGGGATCTGTTTTCAGTGGCCACGCAAGCGGTTACATTGGTGAAACGAACTCCGGTCATCTCGCCTTGGCCGACGGCGACCGCGATTTCCACGGGGGACGCGGTGGGCAGTTCGACCCTCCAGAACGGAGCGGCCAACGTGGCGGGCAGCTTTTCCTTCGCCTCCCCGGCCACCGTCCCCGGCGTGGGCAATTACGCCGCCGCGGTGATTTTTACGCCGACGGACGAGACCCATTATGTCAATGTCACCAACAACGTGAGCTTGGCGGTGGGTAAACGGACCCAAACCATCGCCTTTGACGCCATCGCCAATCAAATCACTACGGCTACCGTCACCCTGAATGCCGTGGCGTACAGCGGTTTGTCGGTGAGTTACTCCGTGGTGAGCGGCCCGGCGCAGATCACGGACGGAAACCAGCTGAGCTTTACTGGCGCTGGCTCCGTAACGGTGGCCGCCGACCAGGCGGGCGACGCCACTTGGGCGGCCGCGCCTCAAGCCACGCGCACCTTTACGGTGGGGTGGTCGTCGCCGGTGATCGTGACGCAACCCCGCGCGGTGGAAGCCGTCGTGGGCGGCCAAGCGCAGTTCAGCGTTCAAGCGACCGGGGCCTATCCGCTGCAATATCAATGGCGCTGGAACGGGACCCCGATGACCGACGCCTCCAACGCCGTCTTGACGCTGGCGGGATTGGTTCAAGCCAACACGGGCGACCTCGATGTGATTGTGAAAAACTATTACGGCTCCACCACCAGCCAGGTGGCGCGGTTGAATGTGGCCAGCTACACGGTTTGGGGGGATAACCGCTACGGTCAATCGAGCACGGTCAACCCCTTGGCCAGTCCCGTCGCGGCGGCCTTAGGCTGGTTTCACGACGTATCCCTCTACAGCGATGGCACCGTCAAAACTTGGGGCAGCGGCTATTGGGGCCAAACGAACCAACCGGCCGATCTGACGGACGTGGTCGCCGTGAGCGCGGGCGCTTACCATACCATTGCCTTGAAGTCTGATGGCACGGTCATAGGCTGGGGTTGGGGCTTGCTGGGCCAGACGGTGGCGCCCGCCGGCTTGAGCAACGTGGTTGCCATCAGCGCGGGCGGTTTCCATAACCTGGCGTTGAAAGCCGATGGCACGGTGGTGGGTTGGGGGTATGATTATTACGACCAAGCCACGCCGCCGGAGGGATTGTCGGGCGTCGTGGCGATCTCCGCCGGGGCTTTCCATAGCTTGGCCCTGAAATCCGACGGCACCGTGGTGGCGTGGGGCGACAACGTCACCGGTCAAGGCGTGGTGCCCGCGAATTTACCCAAAGCCAAAGGCATCGCCGCCGGGGCTTACCATAACATCGTGATTCTGACTGACGGCACCGTCACTGGTTGGGGCGACAACCGCTACCTGCAACTGCGAGTGCCGACGGGGTTGAAGGACGTGGTCAAAGTGGTGTGCGGCGATTCGCATACCTTGGCCTTGAAGCAAGACGGCACCGTGGCGACCTGGGGCCACAATCAATGGCT
>DBTJ01000128.1:4590-22396 GCA_002306985.1 Verrucomicrobia bacterium UBA1319 | reverse complement strand
TTGGGGCTTAACTAACTGCCATTCACCTCTGACCCCGTACAAAACATGATTAAGCGCAATGGATCATGGGATGATTTACGCGCGTACCTCCAGCAACCACTTTTCAGAAACCTCTATCTCTTCGCGCATGGATCGGGATTTGGGATGGGTGGAGATTGGGATAATTTAACCAACGATGCGAGCGGAGGAATTTATCCCAATGGGTCTACCTACGATCCACATATATACCAAACAGCCAATGGCCCGATTTATTCAACCGCCGAACTTAAGAGTGGGTGGTGCTATCAGTTTTCACCAACTTTCTCCGATGCGCCGCACCCTTACCGTTTCGTGTTTCTAGACGGTTGCGAGACGGCCACCGGAGATTGGCCGCGTCCATTTGGCATAGAACCTAGCGCACAACAACTTTCCTATTACACTGACACTAACCGCGTCCCTTATACTCGCCCATCTGCATTCGTTGGATGGAAGGAAATGATCGCCTATAGTCCCGTTTTACACACTCCTGCGGGCGAATGGGGGGATTACCAAACATACTGTGATTTTAGATCTTCATGGATGTTCAACTGGCAGGCTAATGCGCAAACGACAAGCTTAACGGATGCTTTGAGCTTAGCCCGTCAGCAATCAGGTTGGATATCCTCATCAACTTATCAAAGAATAGTGGCAATATATGGCTATACAAACCTTCGCTTTAATGATTATAATCAAAGAAGCTCGTGGCCATGACGACTAAGTAAATCCATAGTCGAGAGCCATATCCCGGCAATGGGGTATGGCTCTGTCTTAACTGTCTTAAGAATGTGCAAATGAGAATAGCCTTATTTCTGGCTGAGATGCTCTTCTGGGCTGTTTCGCTGCAAGCCTCGAATGAGCCTCATAAATTTAAGATTGATTACCTGTGCTGCGGTGAATATGTAAAAATCACTCCCCAGTATTCCAATGCTGTTTTGAAGGCAGTTCTCCCATATTTTACGGATTATGCCCGCAAACTGGACTTGCCCGTGCATCTTCCAATAAAAACGAGCCAGGTTGAACGGTTTGTCCCCATGCCTAAAATCAGAAGAGAGGATCAAATTGAAGCCTCCTGCGTGTTAACCAACGGCTTTGTGTTTGGTTTCAGAGACGGCTTCGTAACGGGTTTCATTAATCCACACGCCTACTCCATACTTCAAGACCCTCAAAAGGTTCCTTTGTATTATGGAACCCCACGTGTCACTAAAGATGAGGCTGTCGCGTTGGCAAGAAAGACAATCACAAGGCTGGGTTTCTCCTTGGAGGATGTTTTAGCGGATACAGAGCCGGATATACCGCCTTTTGAAACTGTCGGGACTAATGTGGTTGCGGTATATAAAATCCAGTGGCTTGACCCCCGCAGTGGTTCGAAATTTTCCGAAGTCGAGATCAATGCCATTAGCAAAACAGTCGAACTGATTTATTTCCCAGAAATCCTTGCGCTAAGGAGACCTGGGCCAAGAGTGGATGTTAAACCGGGGGTTTTAAAACCAGATGAAGAGATGGGGCGCATGAACGCTTTGGGCGACTTCATGAACCATGAGTATGCTTGGAGACTTGTCCCAGTCGTGTTCAAGGCCGCGGAAAACTGGGGGAAAACATTTGGCCTTAATATGCCGGTGCCGATCTCCACCAACCAGGTCAAACGTTTCTATGCCAGCAACAATGGTGGCAGCCCTTATGTGGAAGTGACCCTCACCAACGACTGGCATTTTGTTTATCAGCATCGCGACATTGTCCGCTTTCGCTCGCCGAGGTGTTTTTTTGACAGTGACAACCTGCCTTTTCGATTAAAGAACTACCTAGGGAAGTGGAATTTTTCCAAGGAACAAGCGGTTGAGATTGCCCGTCAGGCGGTCGCAAAATTGGGGCATCCGACGGGTTTTGACCATACCGAGGTAAAACCACGGATTACCCAGCCTAACGAAATCAACGGGGTAGCAGCAATCCCGCGCTTGCGGATTGAGTGGATTTACCCCAGTCCTCAAACAGCCCGCCAACAGTGGATCGATGTAGAGGTGGATTGTGATCAGGGCACGGTTGAGATGTTTATGTTCAACGATGTTCGCCTTTGGGGCAATCCGCCTGATTTAGGAGTGCCTATTCTGCCGCCAAACCCAGCAAGGAAGTAAAAGGACCCTTGCCGGCTTTGCTCCGCCCCGGGAAAAGGTTTCAGAAACCCGGCCCTTAACCTGTGAACGGCTCGTTCACCGAGGAGGTCTGCTAGGGGACGAGCTTTTTTTGTTGGTTTTGCCTGTGCCTCAAATCGCAAGCTCGGCGTGGAGCGGTTGCGTCCACCGGCAGCCTTGGCGAAAGCCGCCCAGGGCTCACCACGGAACAGGGAGCCAGTGGAGTGCTGGCGTGGCGCGAATATGTCTACTATGGGTAATTGCTTAAAGCCTTGATAGGATACTCGACACAGGCGATCGGGGCTAATGACTGAACCTAGGGCAGCCGAGCGTTTGCGGGCGACGTAAAATGTTCAACGACGATAATGGTGCCATCCAGTGGGACGGTGGTTTGCTTTGGGTATCGAGGGTTCACTATGGACATCTGGAATGCGCTTTTTTCAAAATCGACCTGGAGTTCGATTATACTGCCAAGGCGGCAGGATAGAATCCATTTCATGGACAGAAATATGGCTGCTTGGCTAGGCGCGAACGAGGGAAGCTGCCCCCAGCGGACTCTGACCGAGTGCGCAACCCCGGCGGTCAGCCAAAAGAGCCGGCCGGAAGGGTGTTCTATCCTACCCGTCTTGGCAGTAGGCGTGCGCCCCCAGGCGGGCCGCTGGGAACCGCCATTTGGCGGGCGTCTTCGCGCTGTCCGTCAGCGCCCAGCCGGCCAAGTCCACTTCGCTCTCCCCGGAATTGTGGAGCTCGATCCAATCGGGGCTGCCGCCCTCGGCGTCATAGACGGAAGCCGCCGGCCGGCCGCTATTATCCGCCAGAAATTCGTTGATGAACACCTAGGCGTCAGCCGGCCGGAGGAAGAGCGCCAGCAGGGCCGCGATCTCAATGTGTTTTACTCCTATATTGCCTCGCGCGTACGAAATTTAAATGTGGTGTGTGATTTATAATATAGAATAATGGTAGTTTAAAGGCAAGATGTTGATGCGTCATTATTGCGCGGTGGGAAATGGGTGACGGTCGAGAGCGGAATACCGGCCGCTGGCGCGCCGCCACCACCCTTGTCAAAACCCGCGCGTCGACGTACCGTAAACGAATAGGAGCAAACATGCGCGTAATAATTTTGATTCTTTTGGCCGCCTTGACGGTATCCGCCGACACCTTTACGGTGCCCGCGAGTTTCAGTGGCGACGCCACTTGCCCGCTGGATGCCTGGATTCAAACGAACTATGCCCGGCTGCATACGTGGGGTTCGAACACCTTGATATTCCCGCCCGGCCTGTTTTATACCCGCGGCATCAAGCAGGGGTATAACTGGAATGTCCAAGGCAGTGGCGAATCCTCGACTACGATCAAGCTGGCGGATGACGCCGCGCCCTCGGTTGGGTGCGAGGTGATCGGTATGGATGCGGGGCCGCCCAAATCGCCGAATTATTTTCACACCCGGTACTTTTACGCGCGCGATCTCACGCTGGATTGCAACTTCGGCGCCCAGTCCCGCCTGGGGTGTCCCTCCGCGGTGAGCGGCCTCTATGTATCCTGCCAGTTCAAGATTGGGATCGAGCGGATCACGGTTACCAATGCCGGTTCCATCGGTCGCGAGGGCTTTCCCATTTTGGCGAGAGCTAGAAGCCAAGCCGATATTCCGGACCAAATCTTCATCAGCGAATGTAAAGTGCCTAATTTCACGGGCTTGGACCGGAATGGTCAAAACGGCTACTGTACCGCCATTGCCGTGGTCACGCGCGAGCGTTATTGGGAATTGGCGGGCGCCACCAATGCGCCTTATGGCCGCGCCACCCGGGCGGCGCTAGTTCAATCGAACGTGATTGGCCGGGTGACTTCGCCCGTCACTTGGCTGGATGGGATCGGGATGGGGGCGACCTCGAGCGATGGGGTGGAATTCTCGAATAATCTGATCGAACATTGCGAAGTGGGTTTCGGTTTCGACACCGGGCGCAATTACAATATTAGTATTTTAAACAATCGCGCGGTGGTCAATAGCGGCGCGAAGATCGGTTCTCCCAATTCCGCCTGCTCCTTTGAACATTACCTGATTCGCAGCAACGTGTTCGAACTGACGGCGCCGATTCCCAAGGGCCAGGTCAGTTTTGGCATTGGCTTGGCGGGGCATGCCTCGAACATCGAGATTATCGGAAACACTTTCAGGCATAACACGCCGTGGACCCAATGCCATGGCGTCTACTCCTGCATGGCGCCGAGCCCCATCGCCGCCCCGTATAACGCAGGCGAGAATACGAATATCACCGTGCTCTATAACACCTTCACGCCCAAGAGCCGGTTCGCCAACTACCTGTCTAAAAAAGGGGTCCTCAAGGTGTACGGCAATAATAAAGCTCCGGAATTGATGGATCGCTAAGCGGATGGCTCCGGATGGTAGTTTCTGCCAAGACGGCATGGATTACGCACTGTCCTGGCAGTAAGCCCATGGCCATGGACGGGCCAGGAGGGCAGGGGAGTGGCGCGCGAATTTCCCGGTGTCGAGTTTGACTCGTTCGAGCCGGGCGGGGCTGGCTAATCTGAGGATTGGTTCAGGCAGTACTCCAGCCAACCGATGAAATCGCGCGTGCCGTTGATATTGTTGACCACCACGTGAATATCGGTTTCGTCGAGGTCGAGCCAGCCATCCGCGAAAGCTGCCTTGGCTTGCGCATAAGGAATGGGCGCGGTGAGGCATAGATTATTCTTCAGCAACAGGGAAATGCCCGGCACGCGGAACAGGCTCTCACCCGGCTTGCCGCCATGCTGGTGTTCGCTTTCTTCACATCCGGGAATGGCTTCTTCCGCCCGGATCCAGACGAGCGCTTCTTTGGGGATTAGCATAGGGAATAAGTACGTTGAGATTTATAGTCAAAAAAACGAAATAAACGCAACGCTCAATTTATGAAAACTTGCGCCGGGGGCACTTTTAACCCTAGCCTTGGTCAGCTCATCCGTGGCGTGGTGGCGCGGATCTTCCCGCCGCCGTTTTTGAAAGTCCTTTTCCGCCTGTTTGAGGGCGTTCCGGTAACCTTGCGGGTCGATGAACACGTTCGTTTTCTCGTTCCGCGCCGCCAGTTTCTCGGCGAGCGAGAGGACGTGGCGGTGGGGCACTATTGATAGTTGTATAATGGAGTGACGTTAAGGCCATAATCCAGCGTGGGTGGAGCAAACGGTAACAAGCGATTATCTTTGACGCATACGCCAGTAAACGTGTCATTTGAATCCCAAGATACAACCCCTCGGGTTCGCGCCTGGTTCTTGTCCGAATTGCCCCTTCTACTGGTTTCAAAGTGGATTTTTCAAGACCAAGGAATCGCGCGTGTCGCGGGGTTCTTCCGAAACCTGAATGTGGGGCCGAAACGCGGTGGCGTTAGTAATTGCCGCAAAGCTGTTTGCGCATTCAATTTTGCCTGAGCTATAAGGCGCGATGAAGGATTGCATTAGGAAGAGGTGTTTAGCTGTTAAAAACATAAATATGCTTGCAACTTAATAATAAAGGTCTAAATATGGAGACTGTCACCAGTATTCTCAATAAACCAATAAATATAAAAGGATAATGTATATGATAAAACGTAGGTCCTTATTAAAAATCATTGCTATCTCAACCGTTCCGGTATTGGCCGCGATTCAGGTTTCGGCGCAAACCACTCAAGAAAAGGCGGTAACAACCGTTCAGATAGGGCCGAATAACTTCGATAAACCGGTGGCGGTGACGAATGTGAACGGGAAGTTGTATTGGTTCAAACGTTCGGCGAACGCGAACAAATGGGTTGAATCTTCAGCCCCAGCGCTGTCGGAGCCCTCGGAAGTGTCGGAGCAAACGGTCCAGTCTGAGGCCAGTCAGGCCACGGTTTCAGGTTCGTTGGTCTCGGCGCAAGCGGTTCACTTGATCAATTGGAATTATTTGATCGATGTTAATTTTGGTAATTCCCTAACGAAGACCGGTTATGCCGCGGTAGGATTCAGTTCCTCGGATTATTGGAATGTATATCACTATCCCTACAATTATGACGTTACCTTGGTCAATCTGGCCTATACAGACAACACCTCATCCGGAGTGAGCATGCGCGTGCAAAATGCTCCAGGTGAATGGGGTAACTCAACCGGGGATGCGATGTACGATAGTTACTCCTATAATGAACCGGGGAGCGGCAATATCAGTATCACCTTCAGCAATCTGCCGCATTGTTATTACGATCTGTACGTCTATGGGCACGGCGCCGCCAATAATCAAAATGGGGTTTACACGTTGAACGGAGTTAGCTTATCAACAGCCGAGGGCGCATATTGGAATAACAACCAATTAACGAACGGCAATTTTATCGAAGGCGCTCACTACGTGGCTTTTAGAAGTGTGGCTGCCACCAATGGCGGGACTGTGGCATTAACGGTCAGTCCAGATGCGGGTGGGTATCCGCTGATTAACGGCTTACAGTTGGTGATTCGTCCAGAAGTGCTGATTAACATTGATGCCAAAGTGGCGGGAATCTTTGCCGGACATGGTTATCCCAATAATATTGCCGAACTCGGAGTTACTTGTACTTCGACCAACAGCGACTGCTACTCCGCGTCTTTGACAATTCTGGAACAAGATAAGTCAATCTGGCCTAATACGACCTGGGGAACGCCTTATTGGGCTTCGTTTGGAGCGGGACAGTATTATTACTCTATAACCAATTATATACCAATGAAGAAATTCTGGGCAACCGACGATGCTTATTATAGCGATACGACGACCAATAAATACTCATTGCTTCCGATTGCCGGAACCAACACTGTTAATATGCCGATACTCTGTGTCGGTGGCAGACATTACCAAGTAGATCAATAACCGTGTATTTCATAGGAGATACTCTCTTTTCATCAACTCCCACCCCATGGTTGATCAACGCCATGGGGTGGGCGTGACGGGAAGCAAAACCCAATCGCCCAGTTCACGAACCCCGGAAGGCGGTTTTCGGACTGGGCGATGGGTTGTTTGCCATTCACCGATTAGTAACCAGAGGTTTTACTTCAAAGGTTACTTGGTCTTTCCGGCTAGATATTCGGCTGATACTCTGAGGGGCGGCGCCGTTAGTCCTAGCCTTGGGCAGCTCATCCTTGGCGTGGTAGAGCGGCTCTTCCCGCCGCTGTTTTTGAAAGTCATTTTCCGCCTGTTCGAGGGCGTTCCGGTAACCTTGCGGCTCAAGAAAGACGTCGCCTGGTGGCGCTTTCAAGGTGGCGATAGTTCTTGGCGATCCTCGGCGCCGGTTCCACAAAACCGCCATCCAACACGATGTGGCCCTTGGGCATGGTGATCAAGTACGAGGTGATGTCCGACGCGCCGACGTAATACATGTTGCCGATAATCTGGCAGGGCATGACGGTCTGGTTCCACGAGCGGAACAACTCCGTCTACCGCCCTGAAGCCAAGCGTGGACCGAGCAGACACAACTGACAGAGGCAAAAACTCTCGGTCCAATTTATAGCGTTATTCAGGGCGGTTGGCCGGGGTCTTCTCCTTGATATTCATGGCCCAGTCCACGGATTTAATCTTACGGAGGACGACGGTATGGGGTCAAATTCATGCGCTCCTGCTCCTAAATACCGTGCGCGCCCAAATCTCTAGGAGCGGACGCGGTGTTTACTCGCCCAAGCGGAAAAACTGCTGGCCTTCGGCGGTGAGGGGCACGGTTGTGTTCAAAAGCTCGTTGCTATCTTGCCAGATATTGGTGATGGGGAGCCATTGGACTGGCGGCGAAAGATTGGTGGCCGCCCACAGGGTGGGCGTGGTGGATCGGGCGGGCCAGGAAAGAGCCAGCGTGCCTTCGGTCGAGTTGAAATGGGCTCCGATTCGCCCAGGCACAACCGGCGTGGCGGAAACTTCGCCGGAGTTCGCCGTTTCACCCGTGCGCAACGAGGCTGAAATGACATAGTAATACGCGCGGAGGCTGGTGGCGGTGAAATCGTTGTAATTGGTGGCTGTGGTGGCGGCGATCCAGGTGTACGGTCCGCCGCTGTTGGACGCGCGTTGAATGTTGTAATTGGTCGCCCCCACCAGCGCGGGCCAGTTCAAGCGGATCCAGGAATTAGTGGCCGTCGCCTTCAATCCTTTGGGGGCTAGGGTTAAAAGCGGGGTGACCAGCGTGGCCAATTGGGGCGCAATCGACGCGAGATGGGAGTAGCCATACGGGTGCAGGGCGTCCGAAGCGTCGGCGGTGTTGAAAAATCCCTTGGTGTCGCCAAAACTGACCTGGCTGCTGCGCACGGTGGCGACGACGGTCTTTAATTCGGCGGCGTGCGACCCGTTAAACGGCAGCAGCAATAGTTGCCGGGCGTTGGGCGCGGCCTTCAAGAGCGCGCGGACTACCGCCTCGAGGCCGCTGGTGATGCTCCCGCCGTCGTTGGTGCCCTCGTTGTAAATGATCAAATCCGGCTCCGGATCGCTGAACGACCGGGCTTGCCCCGCCCAGAGCAGCGCGTAAGATTTTCCCAGGATGGGCACGCTCCCCGAGCCGCTGGTGTTGATGCCCGTGGCCCCAAAACCCACCACCCCCACTTCGGCGGGCAGTTCCTGCGATAACAGCCAGGAGTAAACTTGGAGCGCGTCGTTGCGATCCGTGTCGTTGGTGATTCCCTCGTAGCCATTGACCCGTACGCCTTCGGTGATGCTATCTCCGTAGATGAGAATGTTGAAAGGCTTGCGGACCGGCGCGGCCACCGTCGCGCCCGAGTCCAGCACGAGGCCGGTGAAAACGACGGCCGTCGTCTGTTTGGTCCAGCGGGCGATCGTTTCACTGGTGGATTTAATGACGACTTCCAGCAAGTGTTTACGCTTGCCCAATCCGGCGGCCACGGTAAACGTCGGATTGCCCTTAGCCAAGGTATATGGCGCGAAGGGACCGCCGTCCACCCGCGCCCAAAACTGCGAATAGGGTGGCAGGTTTGAAGCGGTATCCGTGGTTAACCGGCAGGATGTCCCGCTGAAAATCACCTTGAAATAGGCCCCGGAATTGATGGTTTTTGCCGCTTGGGTCGTGACGCCCCAGTTAAAGGGTGAGTACAGGATGGCGGCGTTGTCCATGGTTACAAGATTGGTGGCCAGTTGCGCCTGCGCGCCCCAGTTCAAAAACCACCCGGTGAA
Source organism: Verrucomicrobia bacterium UBA1319 (assembly GCA_002306985.1). GTDB lineage: Bacteria > Verrucomicrobiota > Verrucomicrobiia > Limisphaerales > UBA1319 > UBA1319. The sequence continues at coordinate 13,129 of DBTJ01000128.1, read as the reverse complement.
CAAAGCCAAGCCCGCGGCCAGAGAAAATGCCTGTCGATGTATTCGCATAAATTGGATTGTAAGCGAGCTTGCATTTGCCCTGATTCGATGTAAAGCACTATCTAAACCAATCCGTTACCGGCGCGGAATTTGCAAGCGTTCAAAATCAACCACTTGGGTGCCACCCATCCAGGTCGAGAATTTCCCTGGCATCGCTCTTATCAGCCGATGAATGCGCGCAAGTGCGCCGTGCCTTGGCGAAGGCGCGTGCCGCCGCAAGTTTCAGAGTTCGAGTTCCACTTCAAGGACTCCCAGATCATAGGGCTTACCGCTGGGTTTGCTCGAGGTTGGGGGAAGTTCAAATATCCCTCCGTAGTGTCCTATCGACTGCTCTTGGGCGAACGCTTCCGGATCTCGCGGGTCGGGAATCCGCAGGTCGAACGCATATTTTCCGGGAGCCAAATCGTCGATCTGGAAGGAGCCGTCCTCGGCGAAGCGGATGGGATAGTTTTGCGCTAGATTCACCGTGTCCCGGAGTTCGCGATGTTGGTGGAGCCAGACCTCATACTGAGCGATCGTCGTCAGGTTCGCGGGTGCGCGCGGAGTAATCGGACGAATATAGCTACGCATTTTACGCCATTCGAGTGGGAAATCGGAACCTTTCACTTTGAACATCCCGGTGACTTGGCGCCCCGCGCCGCCGATGGCCACGGTGGCGGTTTCATTGGGTTTCACCCGCACCACGGTTCTCGGGCCGGAGGTGGTTCCATCGCCGGTGGGGAGCATGCGGAACACCGAACATTCCACGGGCGGCACGCAGGCGAAGGCGAAATGTCCTTGCGTGTCCGAACGGGTTTTGAAATGAAATCCCGGCCGGTCGAACAAGAAGCAACTCAACCAAAGTTCGGTGTCGGCCACCGGCTGGCCATGCTCGCGCACGGTTCCTTCTATCCGTCCCCACGGTTCCAATTTGATCGTCATATGGGTCGAGAATTGTTGGGGTTCGACTAGGGCGAATCCCTTCTCATTTGCCACGACGACCTGGCTTCCTTGGGGGTCCCGGGATAATTGGAACCGGCCCGCCGAGTCGGTGGTCTGGAACGTGGTCTCCGGCAAACCCTCGAATTGAGGCTTGCCGTTCAGGCGCAAGCGGAACATGGGTGTTTTCATTACCACCTGCGCTCCCGCCACCGGCTGCCCCACCGCGTCAATTACTATCCCGGCGATGCGGTCGGCCGGCTTGAGCTCGATATCGTAAACGATCTCCCCGAGATCATCGTCGTTGCCTCTTTGAGGCGAAAGAAAAGTTGGTGATTGGAACGGTTCATAGCCGATGGCCTCGACGCGAAAGAGAAAACTGAACGCGTAACCGTCCTCCATGGTATCGGCGTGTAAGCGGCTCAGATCCAACGCGTAAACGCCGTTGGAACCCAGGATTGCGTTAGGGCGGTTTTGCGGTAGTTCCCGCTCGAAAGGCGCCCAGAGGAGGGTGAACCGCGGCACCGGTTGCCGGGTCTTCGCATCGATCACCTGGCCGCCCAGCCGCAGCATTGGTTTCAAAGTGATGGCTTGCGCCCCGGGCTGGAGGTTTTTGCGTTGGGTGATGAACCCGGTTTTTTCAATGCGAACCTTGAAATCGCCGGCGGGCGCGTCCGGCCAAGTGAAGCGGCCTTCGTCATCGCTCGCCGCTTCCCATTGAATCCCCAGCCAACGGTCGGCGTCTTCGAGCCTGATGCGGGCGCCTTGCACCGGTAGGCCTTCGAGGTCCTGCACCCGCCCCGCCAACGGTCGACTCCGCTTGAGGCGCAACCGAATATCGGATTCCGACTCGGACGGGTCGAGCGTCTCGACGAGCGGCGCCCAGCCGGGTGCCTGTACGGAGAAATAAAGGCGTTTGGGAGGCATATGGGCTAGGCGGAAAACACCCTGGGCATCGGTTTTCACGTTCTGTTGGCCCATCGGCGCCTCTGCTTCCGCACGGTCGGTGGTACGGTCGAAACACCGCACTTCAAGCTCCGGCATCGGCTGGCCCGCGTCATTGACGACTTTTCCTCGCACGGTGACACCCGGGACCAAAGCGAATTGGGCGCGCAGGCCGGTTAGGGCTTCGAAGCTCAGCGCCTTGCCGGCGCGCTGGAACTCCATCGCCTTATTGATCTCGGTGGCGAACACCTCATCGGCGTAATCCGGGTGGCGTACCCGCAGATTGGCCCAGTGGATACCCGGGTATACGCACCGAGCTTTCCATGTCCCAGCCGCATCCGTGACGGCGATGCGCTCCCCCGCGGGAATGCGCCACAGCAGCGAATAGTAGGTTGCGCCACCCAGTAGATGATTTACCGGCAGATTGAAGTAAATCTCGGCTCCGGCTAGAGGTTGACCATTTTCGCCGGTCACCACGCCGCCTATTTCAATTCCCGGGCTCAATTTGACTTCAAGAGTTTCGGGAAAATTAGCGATTTGCTGCCGCAGCCAATAGCCGTGGATCGGTAAACAGCCGTTTTTTTCCGCGCGGTATTCGAGCCGCTTGAGATTGCTCGGGGCGAAAGTAATGGTCGCCTTACCCTCCGCGTCGGTCGCCAGCTCCGCTTTTTTTACCGCCCCGGAATAATCCTCGAATTCAAAGTGGATTTTGACGCCTGTCAGCGGCGCTAGCCCCTCATAAGCTATGGTCTGAATCGTCAGTTGCCGCCTCGTTGGATCAGGGACCGCCGGGGACGTCGCGATTGCGGCCATGGCTTGGCGGGCGCTTCTAGCTTTGCCGGACGGGCGGGTTTTGACCGCGTCGGTTAGGGCGACCATGGCGAGGATAACCGCCAGGGCCGCCGCGACCCAGCTCCAGCGCTTCGCGTTCCGGTGCCGCGCGATGGCCCGCAATCGTTCACGGATGCTCGCCTTGCCCTCGGTAATCCCGACCAGCCCGGGCAACGCGGATTTGCCGGTGAATCCCGCCAGAACTTTCAAGATGGTTTCGCCATAGGGCACCTGGCCGCCGTGCCCGGCGTGCGCCAGCGCCAGCGCGTCCGTCGCCAGTTCGCGGTCCACTTGCATGCGGCGAAAGGCGAGGCCAAGCGCCGGGTTAAACCAGTGGAGCACTCGCAGACCAGCGACGAGCCCGCTGATTTCCAGGTCGTGCCGCTTCAAGTGCGCCAGTTCGTGCAAGAAGATGAGCCGGAGCTCGGCCCGGGAAAAAACTTCCAAGCTGCCGTCGGGCAATAGTAACTTTCGCCGCCAAAGCCCCCACACGGACGGGGTCTCCACTTCCTCGGTTTCGATGAGCGCGATGCGCTCCCGAACCCCGAGCGCCGCCCGGCATTCGTCCAACACCGCCAGGACGGCCCCAGGTTCAATCGGCCGGTAGCGACGAAGGCGATTGAGGAAACGCCAATGAGTCCACGCGGCTCGTAAACTTAAGCCGCATACCCCGGCGCCCCAAATCCAGAACGCGAGCGCAAACCCATCCACTTTCAGCCAAGAGATAATCCGCGCGGTCTCCGCGCGGTCTACCCTTGGTGTCTGGGGTAAGTTTTTAGGGACGAGGGCGGTTTTCGGCGAGGGCGCCGGTTCTAATGGCGTTTGCTGGAACGGCTCCATCCGGCGAGGGGTCGCGGCGGACGGCCTCGCCGGGTTCGCCTGGCTTGGCGATTCCAGCTTCGCCAGGTTGAAAATACTCCAGCCACTTTGCGGTGGCATGGGCAGCATCAGCCGTAGGATCAGCAGGAGCCAGAGCCCGTGCCGCCAGCCGGGGGATAGCCAGCGGGCGAACCCGCGTTGCGTCAGCACGATCAGTCCCGCCAACACCGCCCCTTGCCAGGAGGCTTGGAGCAGCCAGCTAAAGAACGCGCCCCCATGGGGGATAGACCAGTTCATGATTCCTTCTCCTTTTTACGCAGGATTTTCCGCAGTTCCTCAATGTCCTCACTGGATAACTCGGCCCGCTTCACCAATTGCAGGATCGTCGCCGGCGGGGTCCGCCCCAGGACGCGGTCCAGAAAGGATTCACTCTCCTGCCGGACGCATTCCGCCATCGATGCCCGGGGGGTGTACCAGAACCGCTTGCCGTCGGTTTGCTGTTCCAATAGGCCTTTGTTCATAAGGCGCCGCAACAAGGTGCGCACGGTTGCGAGCGTCCACTGGCGCTTGACCGCCAGTTCCTCGGCGACCTGGCTGGCGGCCACCGGCGACCGCTCCCAAACGACGGACATGACATCCCATTCAGCGGGTGTGATATGAATTTTTTGTTTCATGCGTTACAAATGTCACAGGAGACATGTTACAGATGTAACACACACGGGCGAATTGTCAAAAATATTTTGCGATAAAGCGGCGCGGCCAGGCGAAAATCCATCCTGAAGTCGGCAAAATGACGCCCAACCCCAGTTCTCGTCTGTGTTACCATGGGGACGGATTTGGAAATCGCGGTGAGGAAATTCTTTAGTCACCTGTGGGTGCCGGTGGGGGATGAGGCAACCATTCCGGCGGTTTTTTCCCCCGTCTTGCCGGTGGTGCTCAAGTGTCCCATTACCCCGCTGCTAGCCGAGGGGGAGCGTCTTGCCCTATTCGCTGCGAATCTATTTTGAGAAGTGGGAGGACTCCCGGATGATGCGAAACTGGATACTCGCGGGTTGAGATGTTTTATCCGGTTTAAAACCTTACTGGTACCTCTTTGGACCGAAGGGATGGTTTACTAACCGCGGGAATTAATCACCTAACGATTTGTGCCCCAATCGATTTTGGTGCCCGCCGACGGAATGATGCCAACCAGACAAATACCCCCTGCCGTTTTTATAGAAAACTCCAGGTGTTAAAGTCCTGTCCGTCAGCGAGAGCATCTGGTTTCTCCTCCTCGTTTTTCAAACAGCTCAACCGGCGTGACTGACGGTCATGAATCCTCCGTTACGCATCGAATACCTCAAGCCCTTCGGGATCGGTTCGCAGTACTAACCTCGGGGGCGGATAGGCTGACTATGCTCTGCCTCTGGCGGCTTTGTATCATTCGCCCATGGCGTCCAGGCTCGGGATTGTCAGAAGAATTAGTTTGCCGCCTCTACAAACCAGCTCCGCGCCCGCTTGCGACATCTGTCGAGGGGCTCATAAAGGATCGGTCAGCATCTTTCGCGTTGCTTGGCTTGATCCATGCATCCGGCTTGGATTGGGGAAACGCGATCCGTTTTATTTTTTCTGCACCGCCAGGGTGCCACCGCGGCCTTCGAGTTCGGCGTATTCGATTTCGCAGACGGGGAGGGGTTGGGCGCTCTTGAGCAGATCGCGCGGGGAGCGGAATTCGACGCCGGCTTGGCGGGCTCGGGGGATGAAGTCGCGCAAAAAACCGAGGTACGCGAGGCCTTCAAGTTCAGCGTGGAGGGTCATGAGGTGATCGCCGCCCGTCGCGAGGCGGCGTAGGAAGTAATCGGGCAGCCCGGCCGGGGTGACGCCGGGGAGGCCGAGCAATTCGTCCAGCGTGGGCAGGGTGGTGGGTACTTGGGGCGTGCGGAAGGCGCGGCCCGCCAGGGTGGGTTGGAACGGCGCGCGGCCCCGGGTGTCGCTGGCGAAGTCCAGTCCGTGTTCATCATACACTTGCAGGCTGTGCGGGGTGCATTGCCAGCCCGGGGCTCCGGCGGCGCGGGCGGGCTCGCCGAAGACGCGCTGGTATTCCGCGGCGGCCATTTGGAACTCGCGCCGGGTGTCCTCCAGGGACATGGCGCGCACCCGGTTTTGCCAGCGATAATGGTCGTAGCAATGGATGCCGGTTTCGAACCCCAGGTCGCGCACCCGGCGCATAAGGTCCCCGAAGCGGCGGCCCAAGTGGGGCGCGGGTTTCAAGGTGCCGTTGAGCAAGGTGCTCAGGCCGTAGTTGGAGGCGACGCGCGTGCGCAGGACTTTTTTGAGAAAGCCGGGTTGAAAGACGCGCAAGATGGAACGCCCCATGCGGTCCGGTCCCAGCGAGAACAGGAACAGCGCGGGCACGCTTTCGCGGCGGCACAGCTCCGCCAGGGGCAGGATGCCATCGCGGGTGCCGCGCTCGGTGTCGACGTCGATCTTGAGGGCCAGGCGGGGCATTAGAGCGTTTTCATGCGGTTTAGCTCGTAGTCCTGGTTGGCCAGGTGGTAATCGAGCGTGTGCTTGAGCGCGGTGCGCAGATCGGTCTTCGGCTCCCAGTCCAGATGCCGACGGGCTTCCTCGATCTTCGGCACGCGGTGGACCACGTCCTGATAGGCGGCGCCGTAGTAATCCTCGCCGCTAACGATCTCGAACGCCACCCGCTCGCGCACGTCGTGATAGCCCTCGTAGCCGCTCACCAGTTCGAGGAGTAATTCCGCCAGCTCACGGATCGAGAAGCACATTTTGGGATTGCCGATATTAAAAATTTTGCCGGAGGCCGCGCCGTGCGGATTTTGGATGATGCGCAGGATGCATTCCACGCCGTCGTCGATGAACGTGAAGCAGCGTTTCTGCGTGCCGCCATCCACCAGCTTGATGGGTTTGCGCGCGATGATGCGCTGCAAAAACTGGGTGACCACGCGCGAGCTGCCTTCCTTGGGATCGTTGATGTCGTCCAGTTTGGGTCCGACGAAGTTGAAGGGGCGGAACAGCGTGAAATCGAGCTGGTGCTGCCGGCCGTAGGCCCAGATAACGCGGTCGAGCAATTGTTTGGAGCAGGAGTAAATCCAGCGCTGCTTGGGGATGGGCCCCAGGGTCAGGTTGGTGGTGTACTCGTCGAATTCGGGATCCTGCGCCAAGCCGTAGACTTCGGACGTGGACGGGAACACCAGGCGTTTGTGGTGTTTGACGGCTTTGCGCACGATGGCGAGGTTGGCTTCGAAATCCAGCTCGAACACGCGCAAGGGATCTTTCACATACAGCCCGGGCGTGGCGATGGCCACCAGCGGGACCACGACGTCGCACTTGCGCACGTGGTACTCGATCCACTCTTGGTTGATGGTGATGTCGCCCTCGAAGAAATGGAACCGCTCGTGGTTGATGACATGGGACAATTTATTGTCGGCCATGTCCATGCCGTACACCTCCCATTGGGTTTCGGTGAGAATTTTCCACACCAGGCTGCTGCCGATGAATCCATTCACTCCCAGTATCAATACCTTCATAATCTCCCCCTGATTAATGATTGTTAAATGCGCCCTGGTTTAGCCTGGCGCGGCTTGCCATTCGTAATCGGTAACCGTCAAAATTCCATCCCCCGCGGCGATCCGCAACGGCTGGTTGCTTAAAATCGTCCCCGGCGGCGCGCCGGGCTCGGCCGGCTCGGGCTCGGCCCACCAAACGATCAGTCGCCGGCCGTCGGGAAAATCCGCGAACGCGCCCGGGTAAGGCCGGGTCACGGCGCGGACCAAATTGAAGCTGCGCCGAGCGGGCCAGCGCCAGTCGATCCGCCCGTCCTCCGGTGTGCGCCCGCCGAAATACGTGGCCGCCGCCGCGGCTTGCGGTTCGCGCGGCGCGGTGCCCGCGAGCAGTTGCTCCAGCCGCCGCTCCAGTACCTGGCGGGCCGCCGCCACGACGCGGCGCATGACGACGGCGGCGGGGTCGCGTTCGCCGATGGGGACGCGCTCCTGATCCACCACGTCGCCGGCGTCCGGCTTGGCCACCATGTGATGCAACGTGGCGCCGCCGTGATCCTCGCCGTTCAACACGGCCCAATTCACGGGCGCTTTACCGCGATATTTCGGCAGCAGCGAGCCGTGCATATTGAAGGCGCCCAGCGGGGCCAAATCCAGCAGGCGCATGGGGATCAGGCGCCGGTAGTAGAAGGAAAAGATCAGGTCCGGCCGCAGTTCCTCGCGCAGCCTTTGCTCCCAGACGGGAGCTTTCAAGGATTCCGGCGTGAACAGCGGGAGGCCGTGGGCTTGGGCCAGTTGCGGGACCGAGCGGAACCAGTGGTTTTCGCCCGGATCGTCCTGATGCGAGAACACGGCCACGACGTTGACCTCGCGCTGGAGTAGGCACTCCAGGCACACGTAGCCCACTTCGCTATAGCCAAAAACGACGACGCGCGGTTTATTCATGCTCCGGCTCCAAAATCTCCCGGGTCACGTACCGGGGCCGCCGCATCACCATCATGTAAGTGCGGCCCACGTACTCGCCCACCAGCCCAATGCCGGTGATGGCCACGCTCACCAGGAAAAACAGGATGGCGAACAGGGTGAATACGCCTTCGACCTCCGGACCGAGGAATAGCCGCCGCCACGCCATGTAGAGCACCAGCAAGCCGCTCAAGGCCGAGACGATAAAGCCGAGCAGGGTGAATAATTGCAGCGGCACCAAGGTGAAGCCGGTGATCAAATCGAAGTTCAGCCGGATGAGTTTGTAATAGCTGTACTTGGACGTCCCGGCGGAGCGGGCGTGATGCTCCACTTCCACTTCGCCCGGCCGGGCGGCGAATTTATAGGCCAGCGCCGGGATGAACAGCGAACGTTCGCCGGTCTGCGCGATGGCTTTCACCACCGCCCGCCGGTAGGCGCGCAGCATGCAGCCTTGGTCGGACATCCGGATATCGGTGGTCCATTCGCGCGCGTAATTGATGGCGCGCGAGGCCCAGCGGCGG
>DBTJ01000128.1:0-4329 GCA_002306985.1 Verrucomicrobia bacterium UBA1319 | reverse complement strand
AGCGTGCGCAAAAATCCGTGCCGGTTTTTCTTGCGATACCCGCCCACCGCGTCGTACCCCTCGGCCACTTTGGCGAGCAGTTTGGGGATTTCCTCCGGCGGGTTTTGCAGGTCGGCGTCCAAGGTGACGATGATTTCCCCGCGGACCCGTTCGAAGGCGGCCATGATGGCGGTGTGCTGGCCGAAATTGCCGTTGAAATCGATGACGCACACCTGCCGGGGCCGCTCGCGATGAAAGGCTTTTAACAAATCCAACGAGCGATCCGAACTGCCGTCGTTGGTGAACAGGATCTCGAAGGGCTTGCCCGTGCCGTCGAGCACGCGCGTGAGCCGGTCGAAGAGCTCGCGCAGGTTGCGCTCTTCGTTGTAAACGGGTATCACGACGGAAATTGCCACGGCGTCCCCGATCGGCCGGACTGTGGGTTCGCTCGGGTTCATGCGGCCAGGATGCGTTTCACGGCGGCGATCACGCGATCTTGATCCGCCTCGGCGAGGTCGGGGAAGAGCGGCAGGCTCAGCACGTGGTCCGAGATGAACTCGGCGTTGGGGAAATCCCCGCGCCGGTAGCCGAATTGTTTTTGATAGAACGAGCCTAAATGCGCGGCTTGATAATGCAGCCCGGCGCCGATCTGCGCTTGTTTCAAGCGCGCCATCAATTCGTCCCGCGTTACGCGCGCGCCCTCGGGGTTGACCAGCGGGGCGAACAAGTGCCAGGAATGCGTGTGCGGGTAAGCCGGAGTGGCGGGCAGGATCAGGCCGGGGAACCCTTGGAACGCGGCGTAGTAGCGTTGCGCCAATTCGCGGCGCCGCTGGTTGATGGCCTCCAGCCGGGGTAATTGGTGGATGCCCAGGGCGGCCTGCATGTCCAGCATGTTGAATTTGTGGCCCGCCAGCGCGATGTCGTAATGGGGCAGCCCGCGCTGTTTCTGCTCGGGGAAGGCGTCCTTGTCAATGCCGTGGAAGCGCAGCAATTGGATGCGTTTGACCATGGCTTCGTCGCGCGTCACCACGCAGCCGCCTTCGCCGGTGGTGATGTTTTTGTTGGGGTGGAAACTGAACACCTGGGTGTCGCCGAAACTGCCCAGTTTTTTGCCTCGATAGACGGCCCCGATGGCGTGGGCGACGTCCTCGATCACCCGCAAACCGCGCGCGCGCGCCAGTTCGTGGAGGCGCTCGCAATCCACGGGCAGCCCGGCGAAATGCACCGGGAGGATCGCCCGCGTGCGCGGGGTGATCGCGGCCGCCACCCGCTCCGGGTCGAGGTTGTAGGTGCCGCGCTCCACTTCGGCGAGGCGCGGCACGCCGCCCGCCAGCACGATCGTGTTGAGCGTGGCGGCGAAGGTCATCGGACTGGTGATCACTTCGTCCCCGGGCTGGAGATCCAGGGACAGCAGCGCCATAAGCAGGCCGGCGGTGGCGGAAGTGCAAGTCAAGGCGTGCGGGGCGTTGAAGTAGTCCCGTAGCATGGCCTCGAAGCGCTCCACCCGGGGGCCGGTGGTGAGCCAGCCGGAACGCAGACAGGCGACGACTTCCGCGATGGCGGCCTCATCGATAGTGGGCCGCGAAAAGGGTAAAAAGGGCGTTGAACTCATGGTTTGTTGATGGCTGTACTATGCGCCGGCTGCCGACGTTGATAAAGTCGAAAAGATTCCCGGCCGCCCCGGCGACCCTCGAAGCGCAGATCCCAGGCGCCTCGGGAAGGCGGTTGCATCATGTATCCGCTGGTGTAATCGCCTTGCACGAGCAATAGATCGTATTTATCCCAGGCGCTGTCATCCACCTCGATCCGGCGGGTCCGGAGCCCGGCTAGGTAATGGAGCAGGCCGCGCTGGGGCTCGCCCAGGTTCAAGCTGGCGATGGTTCCGCAGTTGGGGGGCAAATACTCCCGCAGGGGAATGAACACGCTCCGGTAGCCCATGTTAACGTTGGCCAAGGGCAAAAACAGCGTCATGCCCAGCAAGTACGCGTACCCCAGCGCCGCCGCCCAATTGATCGCCGCATCCCGGCCGTCGCGCGGGTCCGAGTGCCGCCATCGCCAGGCTAAAGCGGCGGTGGCGAGGGCGGCGATCAAGGCGGGAAACCATAGGAATTGGGGCTCATAACCCGGTACTCGCGCCTGGATCTGATTCCGGGCGGCCGGGACCCAAAGCATGGCATTCCAAGCGGTCCAGCCACCGATGGCCACCAGGAAAAATAGCGTGGCGTTGAGCCGGGAAAAGGCCCGGACCAGCCGGCCGTTCAAGGCGAGCACCGAAGGCACCGCCGCCAGCGAGAGCGGCACGAGCATGGGCTGGGCGTATAAACTGCGGGCCTGGCGCGAGGCCGACAGCACCACCAGCATGACGCCGAAGGATACCAGCCCCAATTGCCAGGCCATGGAAGTCCGCCATTGCGCCCGCTCCCGCCACCATGTCCCAAGCGCCAGCCAGATGGCCGGAAACGCGAACCACGGCAACAGCCGGAAATAAAACAACGTCTCGGTTTTGGGACCCAGACCGTTCTGCCCCATAAACCGGCCCACGTTGTTCACCCAAAACCACTCGTGAAACAGGGTGGGGGATTGCCGCCAGACCAGCCAGGGCCAGAGGATCGCCCAAGGCAGGAAAGCCATCCCCATCACGAGTAACGCTTTTAAATAATTGGGCGTGCGCCAAGGGCGGAAGGCCAGCAAAGCCAAGGCCGTGATCCCCATCAACCCCGGGCCCAAGAGGCCTTTGGATAAAAAGGCCAGCCCTAGGCCGGTCCCGGCGATCGCCCCGCCCGCCCAGGAACAACGGCGCGTCAAAACCAGCCCCAAGTGCCCCATCGCGAAGCCGGTGATTAGGGCCACATCGGTGATCAGCATGTGTTGGTTGTGGATCAACCCCACCGTCCCGATCAGTATTACCGGCGCCAGCCAGCCTTGGCCGCGCCCGTACATTAACCGGGCGGAATACCCCAGGCAGAGGAAGGTCAGACCGTTGAAAAATAACACCGAACCGCGCGCCGCGTCAGGCAACGGGAGCAGGGGCGCCAGGAGTTTGGCGCTGATGGCCGAGACTACGTACATGATCGGCGGCTTCTCCATGAACGGCTCGCCCGCCAGGGTGGGAATCGTCCAATGGCCCGTCTGGATCATTTCCAGCGTCATCCCAAAACTGTAGGCTTCGTCCGCTTTCCACGGATCGCGCCCTACCAGCCCGGGCAATATCCAAGCCAAGAGAAACAGCGCCAGGCAAAGGCTCGCGCGGGAGCCCTTCGGTTGGTCAACCTCCGGGCGTGACTCCTCGGTCGATAGTTGCGGCGGTTTGTCGTGCTCTATCATGGATCTCAAGGCGGCTGCCTAGTTCGAGGCGGGAAAACCCGAATGGCGCGCCCCTTGGCACGCACTCATCGGCGGTTTTTTCCCACTCCCAAAATTTCCGGGCTCACCATAATCCACCCCGCCCCGGCTTGGCAAGAACGAGACGTCCCGCGGCGTTCGTCATCACCGGGTACTGCTTTTGCTTAAGTCGAATCTCGGGGACTCGAAGACCCCATCGATTCGGCCTCAAAGTGGAGTTTTAACCGAGTCGGCCCCTGGGCCGGCTGGCCCCCAATGCGCCGAGGCTTGGAGGGGGTGAAGCCGGGGATGAGGCAACGTTCAACCGGCCAGTGCGAGCTCGAAGGCGCGGTGGAATTTGGCTTGGCCGTGATGTTTCAGCCGCGCCTTATTTCTCCTCCCGCCGCTGCCAATGGGTCGCGGCCAGGTGCGCCACGAGAGCCAGCGGCCCGATGATAAACCAGGGCCAGTACGCGTCGGGAAAGGTGTATACCAAGGCGCAGGCCAGCAGCAGCACCGGCAGGAGGCACAGGTACAACCGCCAATGGCACCGGCAATCGGCCCAGCCCCCGTCTAGGAAATCGAAATCCATAGCGTGCGCTAGCGGAGATTAAAATGGGTTCGCCAATGAATGGCAATGTAATACTATCCCCTTGGCCGAGCCGCGTGAGCGCGCGGTTGGCGGCGTGCCAAAGACGGCGCGTCGGGGTCTAATTGTTATGAGCAAGGCGTTGGCGGTGGTTTTAGGGATCGTGTTTTTGGCGCTCGGCGCGGGCCGTCTGCTGCTAGTGTAGTGTCTCGCAATTAGCTGGAGCTTTGCGGCCAGGATTTTTGGGCATAGACAAGGCGCGAGCGAGGAGCATATCCGCTAGGATCTGTGACGAGAGAGCAACACAGTCTATGCCAAAAAGGACTGCCGCCCGGAGGGTTGCGTCGCTTTTGACCTGGGGCTGCGTGACTCGGTCGGTCATGTATCCAGGGGATACACTCCCTTCCTCGCGCCTTGCCCCAGGTCAAAAGCGACGCAAC
>DBTJ01000002.1 GCA_002306985.1 Verrucomicrobia bacterium UBA1319 | reverse complement strand
TTCTCCCGCGACCTTGGCAAGCCAGTACGCTTCGTGCATTGGCCCTGCCTCCTATGGGATTGGCTGTGAAGTTGAATTGATTTAGCGGTAGAGCCTTTATAAATTTCCACTCCATTTGTATTCATATCCGGCTGGTGGATCATAATGCCAAGACTCGGCGGTAGCAGGTATGGCATTGGTTTCATCCCAGAAAAACTTGATGTAACTGGCGTGACCGTCGATAAAACTGGCCGTGTTAAGGGAATTATTTGAGTTGGCCTTCCCGGTAGGATGGTGCCATGAATAGGGTATCAGGGCTGAAAACTCCAGAACCAGCAGGGTTTTGGAAGGATTGATAATGTCGCTGATTTTTAGCCCGGCAATTCCAGGATAATTTTGCGCGGGGGGCTTGCCCGAAGGATAATTGCCGCCATTAAACGCGTAACTGGAAAAATGAAAAAGTGCTTGCGCATGCAGACTTTTCGCAATTCGCTCTTTATTGTCAGAGTAATAAAAACTGTCGGCTGGGCAGGAAAATAACCCGGAATTGGAGGCGGATATGCCCGCACCGCCCACATGGTTGGTGATTAATTCCTTAAACGCAACAAAAACGGCTGGCGGGCCATTGCTGCTACCGGCACTAGGCAATACCTCGCCCGCGTCCGCGGCATACATCAGGAGGCCGAGATTAATCTGGCGCAAATTGCCGAGGCAGGCGGTGCGTTGAGCTTGTGCCTTGGCTGATCTGAGGGAAGGAAGCAGCAGCGAGGCCAGAATACCTATAATTGCTATCACAACGAGCAGTTCGATCAAGCTGAACCCGGAGGCTTTGTTACGCTGCTCATTCATAAAACTTTTGACACTTCATGAACGCTTTGGCTCACGCTGAATTTAGAGCATATACATTAATTATGTTCGTTTGGTAAGGATATGATGTATATTGGGTTTCGTGAAAGCGATACCCGTATTGTGTTTAGTGTTTGCGTGCGGTTTCCCAGTTTAGGAATAATGTCGCTATCTATGGGTGGCGTGCGTATGGCAAGAAAACTATTGGGACGCTTGATCTGGCAGGCATGGTTGTTCTTCGCGGTCGTTTCGGTTGTACTTCATCCGACGGAACTCCGAGCTGTCGATGGCGATGCGTCTCTCGCGACGATTCCGGCGAACGAAGCGCGCGGCGGGGCGTCTCCGGCGCGAACTTTGGTTGCTCCCGCGTTGCCCCACCTACGCAACCCCATACCTTTGACTAGCCAGAGCGTTTGGACCAACACTCTGGCCGTGCCATTCGTCCGGGTTCCTGGAACCCTTGTTTGGTTCGGTGTGTGGGATGTGCGGGTGCGGGATTATCAGGCCTTCGTCACCGCGAGCGGCCGGCTATGGGAAAAACCGCAATTCGAGCAGGATCTCAATCATCCCGCGGTCAATGTGACTTGGCATGATGCGCGGGCATTTTGCGACTGGCTGACGCGCGAAGAACGCGCGGCGGGGTGGCTCGCCACCAACCAAGCCTATCGATTACCCACGGATGCCGAGTGGAGCGTGGCGGCTGGGTTGACTGAACGCGAAGGCGGCTGGCCGATGAACAAGGACTGCCAAGTCAAGGGCGCTTATCCGTGGGGGAGCCAATGGCCGCCGCCGCGCGGCGCGGGTAATTATAAGCCAGTCCTAGGCGTGGACGATTTTGAGCATACTTCTCCGGTGGGCAGCTTTGCGGCCAATCGCTTGGGCTTGTATGACCTGGGCGGTAATGTCTGGCAATGGTGCGAGGATGGGTACGACGGCAAACAGAAGGAGCGCGTGTTGCGCGGCGGTTCGTGGCTTACGGATTATCCCGATTACTTGTTATCCTCCTTTCGCGACGAGTATCCGCCCGGCTCCAGCTTCGGCTTCATCGGTTTTCGCTGCGTGCTTGGCGAAGTGAAATCTCCGTAGGCCTGTGAAATATTTATGGCGAGGAGGTCTTGCCATTGGCGTCTGAAATAAAACACGGGCGCAACGCGGGTGAATCGATGGTGTCCACGTGGTTTGTGTCGCGGATTTTCCGCTTCCGCCAATGCCCGTGGTTTTGGCCATCTTCCGCTGCGGAACACCGCCATATTCGGATAAGGTGTGGCAAAACCTAAAAATTCCAGGCGAAGGATTTGACCTTTGACTTGCCGATTGCCTCAAGGGAGATCGCCGGGTATTTTTAGGGCGGTTAACCTAATTGCCGGTAGTGTTTAAAATTCACGATCACATGCGCGCATTGATTAAATTATTGCTGGCGGCCGCTCTAGTTGTCATGGGGAATACTTGGGCCGAGGCCGCCGGGCTTAAATTGAAGGAGTCGGCCACGATTACCCAAAGCACGGTGATAGCTCCTGGGGTGTATCGGATGGCCGATGTTTCCGGCGCGGGCGCGTTGCGCATCAAGGGGGACAATCTGGTGGTGGATTTGCAAGGCGCGCAGCTGGACGGTTCCAAGCCGGGGCAGGCGCCCGATGAATTCACGGGCACGGGAATCTTCATCGAGGGCAGGAATATCACCCTCAAGCGCGCCCAAGTGCGCGGGTACAAGGTGGGGATTCATGCGCTTCGCTGTCCCGGGTTGGTGATCGAGGACGTGGAGGTTTCGGGTAATTATCAAAAGCGGCTGCTATCCACGCCCGAAGCCGAGGAGGGGAGCGATTGGATTTTCGGGCATGAGAATGATCGGCGCGAATGGCTCGAGAATTACGGCATGGGGCTGTACATCGAGCGATCCGACAACGTGACGGTGCGACGCGTGAAAGCGTGGCACGGACAGAATGGTATCGGCATCGATCGCGTCGCGAATTCCAAATTTTACGACAACGATTGCTCCTTCCTGTCGGGCTGGGGGTTTGCGATGTGGCGATCGGACACGAACGTGATTTCGCGCAACGCGTTCGATTTTTGCATCCGGGGCTACAGCCACGGGGTGTATAACCGGGGACAGGATTCGGCGGGCATTTTCATGTTCGAGCAGAACCATGGGAACGTCATCGCCGAAAACTCGGCGACCCATGACGGGGATGGTTTTTTCGGGTTCGCGGGTAAGGAGGCGCTGGGGGAGAACCAAGCCCCGGAAGGCTTCCATCATAAGCGAGCGGGCAATAATGACAATTTGCTGATCGGGAACGATTTTTCCTACGCCTCGGCGCATGGCATCGAGATGACGTTTGGCTTTGGCAACCGGTTTCTCGATAATCGCGTGGTGGGGAATTGTATTTGCGGCGTATGGGGCGGGTTGAGCCAGGACACGTTGATCGCGGGCAATGGGTTCGAGGATAATGGGGAGATGGGGTATGGTTTGGAGCGCGGCGGCGTGAACATCGATTCCGGGCGCCGCAACCGGATCGTGGGCAATACGTTCTTAAACAATCGATGCGGCGTGCATTTATGGGGGCCGCCGACCGCGGAGTTCTTGAAAACGCCCTGGGGCGCGGCGAACCAGCCCGCCTCGGCGGACACGGTGATCGCCAGCAACGTATTCAAGGGCGACCGGGTCGTTTTGCACCTGCGGGGCACGAATGAAAACATCGTCTACGCGCGCAACGTGGTGGAAAACGCGGGCCAGGAGTTCGAGCTAGCCAAAGGCAACCAGGTGGTCACCGAGCTGGGCGACCAGGCGGACTGGCAACGTCCGGCGTATCCGGTGTATGGCGAAACGCGGCCGGTGGGCGGGCGCCAGCATTTGGCGGGCCGCTGGAACATTCTCATGACCGAGTGGGGCCCTTACGATTACACGGCGCCCATGGTGTATCCCGATAAAATATCCGGCTACACGAAAGCCACCTTCCGCGTGTTGGGACCCGGTGGCGAGTACACTTTGAGCGATCTCAAAGGCCGGGTTCAATTCACCCCCAAAAGCGGGCCGCTGCCCGCGGTGGTCACGGTAAGTTCCACGGAGCCGGGGCTGCGGGAGTTCTCCGCCCAGGTTAATGTGGGCAAAGCAAAGTTCAAGGTCGGCGGGACTTTGTTGAACGCGCAGTGGCAGGTGGATTTTTATGGTTGGAACGCGAACGAAGACCCCCGGGATAAGGCGGGGAACTGGGCGCAAATCCTCAGTCGCCCGCCGCTGGTTTCCAAGACCGTGAATCGGATCGATTTCAAATGGGGCATGGGCGCGCCGGATCCCCGGGTGGGCGCCGATCATTTTGCCACGGTGGCTTCGACCTCCATTGCGTTGCCCGCCGGCAAATACCGCATGCGCACGATTTCGGACGACGGCCTTCGCGTATTTGTCGATGGCAAGAAAGTGATCGAGGATTGGACGTGGCATGCGCCCAAATCGAACGACGCGGAGATTGCTTTGGACGGAGGCGCGCACGCCGTCCGAATCGAGCATTTCGAGATCGACGGCTTTGCCCAGCTCCAATGGCGAATCGAGCCGGCGCGCTAAACCGGACGGTCTTCAGGGCGGGGGCATGGGCGGGCCGTTGGAGGCGGCCGGCGCCTGTGGCGGGAGCGTTTTTGCCGCGAGTATCGCGCGGATGGATTTTTCCTGGTCAGCCTGGATTTGCCGAATGGCGGCCTGCCGGTCCTCTTCGTTCAAAGTGGGGTCGTTATCGATTTTGAGCAGTTCCGACTGGGTCATTTGGTTGATTTGATAAACGGGCAGGACGGCTTCGGCGGAGGCTCCGAATTGCTCGGTCACTTGCCGGGCTTGGGCAAAGGCGGGATCGCGGGTCAATTGATAAAATTGGAACCGGTCGTTGCCGAGGGTTTGCTTGAGCGCCAAGTCGCTTTGAGCTTGCAAGTTCGCGCGGATTTTTTTGCCGACGGCATCGTCACCCGGATAGCTCGTCTGCATTTGCAGGGTCAGCGCGTCCACGCTGCGGTAGATCTGCCGGAATTCATCGGGCGTGGCCTCGAATCCCATCAGCTCCCGGCGGAGCTTTTCGGAAGTAGGCGAGTAACGCAGTAAATATTCCTCCAACTGGACGGGCGAAAGGTATTTGGCCAATTCCGTCTGCGCGGCTTGCTGCAAGCGCGCCAGTTCTTTGGCGTCGGGCGTTTGACCCAGTTTTTCGCATTCCCGGAGATACGCGTCCGCGCGGCTTTGGGTGGTTTGGGCGATTTGCTCCACGGCTTTGCGCGCTTCCGGCGAGAGATCCTCCAAATAGGGGCCGCCTAAATCCACGACGGGAATTTGCGCTTCCGGCAAGCCCTTCTCCCAGCCGGGACCGAGCAATTTGTCGAGCAAGGCCACGCGTTCCGCCTCCAAGGATTTGAGCTTGTCGGTGGCGGCGCGCAGGAATTCCGGGTCGGGCGTGGAGCGCCACCACTGGCGCGCCAAGGAGGGTACTTCCTTGGCCCGGCGCTTGGCGTAGAGCAAATTGATTTCCGAAATGATGATGTCGCGGATGGTGAGTTCGGGACATTCGATTTCGCGCAAATTGGCGATGTAGGCGACGTAATCGTTGGTTTCGATTTGGCTCCAGGCGAAAAACTGTTTGCGTACCAGCACGCGGGGCAGGATGCCGGTATTGGCCGCCACTGAATTGGTTTCGGGTGAAACGGGCGCGGGTTCGGACGCCGGTATCCGGTGGCGGATGACTAGCGCGGCAGCCAGGCCGATATTTAAGCCCACGGATGCCAGGAAAATCGCTCGTTTGCGCATAGCAAGATCATGACGCAAGACACCACCTCAGGCAAATTCAAAGTGCCGCGCCACTGGATAAAAACCGGGTGGCGGAAAAAGTTGCGGCGGGGCCCAAGCGCGAGCTTGCACGCGGTTCAGATTTCGGCGTAAGAGGGGGTTGCCAGGAGCGCGGGCGAGCGGGAGAAAAAATCCTCCGCCCGGTCGTGGGCTTCCGCCATGGTTCGGGCGTTACCAATCGCCATGCGGAAGGAATGGCCGAATTGGAAATTGGCCGCGTAATACTTGGCGAACATGCCGATCCGGCGCAGCGCCGTGGGCGGGGCGAAGTCGTCCGTAATGTACTGGCACATTTTGCGCCAGATTCCAGCGTGATCGACGGAGTTCGGGTGGTCCCAGGTCGCGAAAATCCACGGCCGCACGATCGCCATTCGGCCCAGCATGATCGCGCTGGCGGACTGGAGGCTTGCCCCCAGGGACGCCACGTGGGTGGCGTCGCCCAGGTCGCCATTGGCGATCAACGGCAGGCGGGTGAGCGAAGCGGCCCAGGGAATAAGCTCGATTTGCGACCGGCGTTTGAATTTATCCTCGAAAAAGCGGGGGTGCAGCGTGAGCGCGTCGAGGCCGCAGGTTTCTAGAAACTGGACGCGTTCGGTGAAGCGGGCTTCCCAGCCGGGCTTGCGGCTGCCGAGCCGGATTTTGGCGGTGAGTTGGCCGGGCCAATGGCGCCGGGCTTCGGTGGCGACCCGGCGGAGCGAATCGAAATTCTCGAAGAGGGCGCTGCCGGCTTCGCAGTTGCGGATGGAAAAGGCGTCGCAAGCCAGGTTGAGGTCGACGGCGGTAACGCCCTGGGTGCCAAGTCGGTCGAGGATGCGATCCAAAGGGTCCCCCGCCTTGACCATGAGCTGAAAAATCAAATTCACTTCTTCCGGGCGACGGCGCACGTAGGGGGAACGCGCAAAATCTTCGCTCAAAATCTGGCGCGCGGCCAGCATCTCCGTCCACGCCGCGCCGCAGCCGCCCAATTCGGCCAAAAGCCGCCGGAACGCGCTGTGGGTATAGCCCGCCAGCGGCGCGCAAAAACGGGCGGGGGCGTAGCGGCGTCCCCGGATCAGACATTCCTCGAACATGCGCCGGGCAGGATAATGGAACCGCCCCGGCAGGCAAACACTATCCCGCCGCCGGGCGGCTACAAGCGGGGTAGGTGATCGCGGTAATCGGTGGGGGACTGGCCCACCATGCGCCGGAACACGCGGTTGAAATGCGTGAGCGATTGAAAGCCGACTTCGTAAGCGATTTCGCTCACCCGCAAATTGGGGTTGATGAGCAAGTTTTTCGCCTTTTCGATGCGCACCCGGGAAAGGTAATCCGTGAAATTGATCCCGGTGGCTTTCTTGAACATCTTGCAGAAATAGAAAGTGCTCGTGTTGACCGCGCGGGCGACCTCCCCCAGTGAGAGATCATTGGCTTGGTTCTCTTGGATATATTGTTTGGCGCGGGTGATGTTGGGCGGTTCCGCATGATCCTGCTGAACCAGCACCTGATTGCTGATAATAGACAAATGCTGGGCAAAAATGGACACCAGCCGGATCATGGATGTAAATTGCTCCTGGGTAAGCGTTAAGGAGTGAAAATAAGCCTCTTCAAATTTGGCCAGGTTCGCTTTAAACCCCCAGCCCAATAGTTGTTTGGATACGCGGGAAAAATCCGCGGGGGTAGGCTTTTTCAACAGCACGCCGCCGGTTTGCAGGTAGCCGATCAACTCGTTACCCACCCGGACTGGCACGGCCGATTCACAGAAACCGGCAAAACAGACGATGGATTCCTGGCCGGCGCCGGCGGCGTCGGCAGCTTGCTTTTGCGCTTCCAAACAAGCGGCGCAGGAATGGCTGTTTTCGCCCATCAACGAGCAAAACGGGTTTTGGTTTTTCTTGCCTTGATGCACCAATTGCCAGACCTCCACCGGCCGCAATGCCAGCGGCACCCCGGTGGTGAGTTCAAACGCTTGTTCGTAGTCCTGAAAGATTTGCGAACGCGATAGTTTTTCGAGTAAACTTTTTTTGCTATCGGTGATCACAATCCAATGTTAGCCTAAGTTTGACCCATCGCAAGACCCGAATCTAATTTTTTCTGGTTGAGTTCCATTCTGGAACGGCGCGAAGACGTTAACGTTATTGGTGTTTTTTTTCAACCTTATCTCGTCGTCTTTTTGGCGGTGGCTCGGCGAGCTATCGCCTGGGCCGCTACCAGCGCGAAAAGACGTTGCTTCGGATCATCCGGCCGGCGTAAGCTTTTTCCATGCATTCCAGCGACCTGGCCAAGCAATGGTTTCCCGTGCTGCTCGTGTTGCCGCTGGCCATCGGCTATGCGGCCCTCCAGACGGATTGGCGCGGGTTAAAACTGGGCGAGCCCGCGATGTGCGGCCTGTTGCTGCTCGCCTATGGGCGCGCCTTTGGACTGCGTCACGCCGGGTATATTCTCGCCGCCTTTGCCTGGTCGATGATCGGGGATTATTTCTTATCCAGTCGCGGCGGGCGGGAACTGTACTTTGTCTACGGCATCGGGGCGTTTTTCGTGGCGCATTTGGGGTATTTGGGTTTTGCGCTGAAGAACGGGCGGTTATCCTGGCTCGCCCTGGCGCTTTTGCTGCTCGGATACTTGCCCTTTTTTGCCTTTTATTTGCATCCCGCCATTCAGAACCCGGTGGTTCGGATCGCCGCGCTGGCTTATTTGCTCATCTCGTGCGTCTCGATGGCGGCGGCGTTTGGCCTGCGGTGGCGATGGCCAGGCAAAATCCTCTATGGGGCGGGCATTGGCTTGGTTTTGTTTTCGGACACCCTCATCGCGTTCAGCGAGTTTTTGCATGAGCGCGGCGGGAACCGCTTAATCTTGCCCACGTATTATCTGGCCCACCTGTGTGTGACACTGGCGCTGTTCTGGAGGGAAGAAAACGTGATAAAGACTCTGGACCCCAAACCAGCGTTGGAATAGGGGGCGAAAAGCCCGCCGTCTCCCGGCCCGTTTCGGGTGTTTATCGGATGGCCGGAAGAATTTCGAGCCGGCAATTAATAAGCCTTAGCGCAAAACGCGAAAGGCGATCCGACGCTTGGCTGGCTTGGACTATGGCGTAAATCATCCTTTCCGCCGTCGCATTAGGGTTGCGCACGGCTCCTTTATTTTGGTGTAACACAAGCGGGTTTTTCCGTATGTTTATGGGAATGCGCTTTACATGAATAGTTCTGGAACCTCCATCCCGGCGCCGAACGCATTCCCGCATACCCGGTGGTCCGTGGTGCTGGCGGCGCGCAATGGCGAAGCGAGCGAGTCGGCGGCGGCGCTGGAATCCCTTTGCCAAAGCTATTGGTATCCCCTCTACGCCTATGCGCGGCGGCAAGGACGTTCTCCGCAGGACGCCCAAGATTTGACGCAAGGGTTCTTCGCTTTGCTCTTGGAGAAAGCTTACCTGAACGCCGTGGCTCGGGAAAAAGGCCGCTTCCGGTCTTTCTTATTGGTCGCGTTCAAGCGGTTTCTAGCCAAGGAATGGGATCGAGACCACGCCCAAAAACGAGGCTGCGGCCGGGCGGCCATCGTGCTCGACACGGAATTCGCCGAGCGGCGCTATCTGGGGGAGGGTACGGTGGGCCTGCCTCCGGATCGCCTGTACGAGCACCGGTGGGCGCTCACCTTGTTGGAGCGCGGCCTGGCCCGATTGCGAGGGGAGTATAACGGAGCGGGACGCGCCGCTGAATTCGAGTTGCTAAAGGGCTGGCTGGCCGCGAGCCGGGGCGAAATCCCCTACGCGCAAGTGGCGGCCGCCTTGGGGGTGAGCGAGGGCGCCGCTCGTGTGGCCGTGCACCGTCTGCGTAAAAGGTTCCGGGAAATCTTTCGCGCCGAGATTGCCGCGACGGTGGCCACCGGTGAGGAGGTTGACGATGAGGTCCGGTATCTGCTCGGGGTTTTGTCGGGGCCGTAGCCGGTGGGTAACAATTTTGCCGGTTTCCGTATGTATGGGGTATGAACGATAACAAGCAATCCGCGGCCTGTCCCAAATGTGGCGCGCCGCTGGCTTCCGGCACCGTGGATGGGCTTTGCCCCGCCTGCCTCCTGGCGCTTAACCTGGCGACCCAGACCGAGTGCAGCGGCGCCACCAACCCGCTGGGCGCCAAAGTGGCCAAGGAGGCCGCCCTGGCGCCGGAGGCGATCGCCAAGAAATTCCCCCACTTCGAAATCATTTGCTGTCTGGGACGCGGCGGCATGGGCGTGGTCTATCAGGCGCGGCAAAAATCGTTGGATCGCGTGGTCGCCTTAAAAATCCTCGCGCCCGAACGGGAAAAAGATCCGCAGTTTGCCGCCCGCTTCGCGCGCGAGGCTAAGACCCTCGCCCAGCTGAATCATCCGAATATCGTCACCGTGCATGATTTTGGCGAGACGGAAGGCATGTTTTACCTGGTCATGGAATTCGTGGACGGGGTTAATTTGCGGCATCTCCTGGGTTCGGGTCACTTGACGCCGCCGGAAGCGCTGGCCATTGTGCCGCCGATCTGCGACGCGTTGGAATATGCCCACCGGCGCGGGATCGTGCATCGCGATATCAAACCGGAAAACCTCCTCTTGGACAAACAAGGCCGGGTAAAAATCGCGGATTTTGGCATCGCCCGCATCTTGGCGGACGGCCGCGAAGCCGAAGCCGCGCCGTCAAGCTCAGTCGGTAGCGAGCCCAATCTGACGGCTAAAAACGCGCTGGGCACGCCCAAATATATGGCGCCCGAGCAAAGTCTGAAACCCTCGGAAGTGGACCAGCGGGCGGACATTTATTCGATTGGCGTGGTGTTTTACGAAATGCTCACCGGCGAGCTGCCGAAAGATCAGATTGTGCCGCCGTCGCATAAAGTGCCGGTCGATGCGCGCCTGGATGAAATCGTGTTGCGCGCGCTGGCGCGGGATCCCAACCGCCGTTACAAAAACGCGGGCGAGGTGAAAATGATGGTGGAAACATTCGTCGCGGAAACCGCGAATTCCCCGGGGGACGCCCCCGCGGTGAGGCCGGCGAGTTCCGGGCTTCCCCGGTTTTCGCGCTTGGCGATTGCGGGCGCGGCGGGCGCGTTTTTTTTCTTAGTCATGGTGGTTTGGTTGATACTTGACCCGGAGCTTTCCGATAACGTGTTTTCCACGAGCAACCCCTGGAAGGAATTCTTTTACAAGCTGGCCCTGCCCGTCGGCATCGCGGCGGTGCTGGCCACCACCTTTATGGGGTGGATTGCCGTGGCGCAGATCCGGCGTTCCGCCGGCCGGCTGTACGGTATGGGCTTGGCGGTTTTCGATGGCCTGATGCTGCCGCTGCTTGGACTGGATGCGGCGGTATTTTTGATTTTGGTATTTGCCGCAAAAGCCATCGCGGCGTGGCGCGGGTTGGACGGTTCCATGTTTGCCTCTCTCTGGGACATGGCGTTGTGGGCGGCGATCCTAGGTTTGTCCATATGCTGGATCGACTATTTGATTATCCGGCTGGTGTGGAAGCGCGTTTCGCCTCCCAAGACCGCGGGCGAATCTGTTCCGGGTGATGATACGAGCGCGCGAAAGAACCTTTTCCTGGTATCCGTAGCCCTCGGGGGCGCCGCGGTGCTGCTGGTGCCCACCCTGACAATCTTGAATGAGAATGCCCGCAAAGCCCAAATCGGTTATCCGGTCAGAGGCGGCGAAGTTCATTATCGCGTCTTTGAAGTCGGCGGCGTTTTGGTGGATCAACTCGTGCCGGCGGATATGCGCGAAAATGGCGCCAGTCTGGGATCCAAAAACCGGGTGGCGGCGGCCAGTCGCAACCCATCCCAAACCGCCCAGCTGGATGGAACCACTTTGGACGCGCTCTTGGTCAATGCGTCCACCAATGCGGGCTTTTTAGCGGAAAAATGGGCGGCTTTCGAGGAACTCTATCACCTTCCGAACAAAGCTTGGAACTATGGCGGCGCAACCGGATTCGGCAGTGGCGAGGGAAATCTGATGGTTTCAAAAAAACACGATGTCATCCAGTTGGGCGCGCGTTACCGGGTAAACCATACGTTCCATGGCGCGCGCGCGCCAGTCACGGCGGAAATCTCGTATCTGGGAGCGGCCCCGCCGATGGATTGCGCGCGGGCGTTCCTGATCCCGTTCACGCGCGACAGCCACAGCAATTATCTGGTCATTACCTTTGAAGTCGACGCGACAGCCCGGCCGGATGCGCGCCGGCGCCGAGGAAATGATTAAAAGGCCGCGTCAAAGTGACGGATGTGCCTTAAGATTAGGGAGAAATTGCACTTTACCGCATTAGATGTGTTGCGGTGGTTCTGAGTGCCTAGGCAAACTTACGACGTTCAATGGTTGGCCTTGAATAACTTTATTAAGACTGGATATAGATTGCTTTTGGTTACATTATGACACTGTGTCACGCAGCATACACACGACGCACCAGTCCATTAAGCTCATGACCAAGGCCAAAAAGCCTGAGGAGTTGTTGGAGCCTTTGACCAAAGCATACGGCGAATTGTATCGCAAGCGCCGTATTAAACGACAAGTGATTGGCGAGCGTCAGTTCTCAGACGTTCCGCCTATTCCGGCGGAAACGCGGCTTATTCCCATCGAAATCGCTCCTGAGAGCCTACACGTACATCACAATGCTACGGCGGAGGATTTGCGCGCGGTATTAGCATTATTGCCACCCTCTGCGGTGGAAGGCGTCCATTCGATCCGGATGTTGCTTGGAAAGGAGATGGCAGATAGGCACGATGGAAGAGTTGACGTAGAACGCGACCCGTTCACAGGTCGGCTCTCGGCGGAACGCATGCCGGGCGTATATGCTGGAGCGTGCCTGGGCGTTTATCTGCCTAAAAGCGGCAAAATTGAGCTGTACGCCTCGGTTTACGATCCCAGCCAACTGGTCATACCGCTGGCGGTGTGCGAAATCTATTTGAAGGTGCAGGTACTCCGAACATTGGTGCATGAAGTGGCGCATCATCACGATCATCGAAACCGAGTGCGGCGCGGCCGCTGGCTGGCGGACCGCAAAAACAATGTCGAATATTACGCTGAGAATACGGAGTATGAGTGGACGCGCCAATTCGTGGTGCCATATGTTCAAAAAGCCTACCCGACTGAGGTTGCGGCGTTACTCGATTTTGTAGAAAACCGGGGCGGTATTCGTCTGCCTTTCGAGGATTTCGCCGGTGATCCAAGAACCACTTGCCGTGATGGGTGTATTCGATTGCTATGCAGCACGGCGATCGCTTTTGAGTCTTGGGTGGACGAGTTGCCTAAATGTCAGACTCAGACCGCCTCCCGGCTGGCATTCGCTTGGGAATTGCATTATGCGGATAATTACGATGCCTGTTTTCAAGTGTTGGAACGAATTCTGGCCGAAAGACCTGGATTTCTGGAAGCACTCGTGTGCAAAGGGGATACGTTGATCCATTTGGATCGTTACGACGAAGCTTTTGCCATTGCTGAAAACGTGTTGGCCATCGATCCAACTCATAGCGCTGCATGGGAAATTCGGGGTGATGTTTTTGAAGGACGTCAAACTTGGCAAGCGCTTTTAGATAACTGTGATCGCTGGGCATTGCAAATGCCAAAGGAAGCTGAAGCGCATTGGCGCATTGCGCAACATCGGGCGATCGCTTTTTGCGGGCTCGGTGATCTAATGCAAATGGAACAGTGGATTTCTGTTTGGGCTGGCTTTGGCAAACGCCAGCTCAGAGTAGAGTTCGTCCGCAAGTTTGCGTACCTTCGCGCAGGCAAAGAAATGCCCAAGAACTGAAAAATTCTCTTTCGCGCTTAGCGAAGCACGTCAAACGCTTGCCTTATTTCTCTTCCAATGGCTCGGCGAAAGCAAT
Source organism: Verrucomicrobia bacterium UBA1319 (assembly GCA_002306985.1). Taxonomy (GTDB): domain Bacteria; phylum Verrucomicrobiota; class Verrucomicrobiia; order Limisphaerales; family UBA1319; genus UBA1319. The sequence continues at coordinate 27,186 of DBTJ01000002.1, read as the reverse complement.
GGGGTTGCGGAAACCGTTGGTTTTCCAGGCGCCATAGAGCCCGCCCGCCGACAGCCAGGCGACGCCGATCAGTTTGGCCCGATACCCGCAGGCTTCACCACATGAACAAGCAGATGAGGAATCCGGCGATGGGTGGCAATAAGAAAGCCAGGGACCGTGGTTTTTCGCGGAAAACGTAATGGATCAAGGCGGATAACTTCACCCCCATGAACCCGATGAACGCGCCGAAGTTGAGCAACTCGGCGCCCAACTGGTAGTTCATCAAAAAGGCTCCCGCCAAGGCCAGGCCGCCCGCGAGTAGGATGTTATTGCGGGGGATTTGGGTGCGGCTCGGGGGGGCAGGATCGAAGCCGAAACGCCACGTTTCACACCAGTACAAAAAATGTTGCCGTTTCTAACCAGTTCGTGCTTGTTCCTATTGGCGGCTCGCCTACGGTTGCCGGCATGAGCTTGCTCAAAGTCCAGGGATTAACGAAAACCTTTGGCGCGATTCGCGCGGTGGACTCCGTCAGCTTTGAGGTGAAGCCCGGCGAAATTTACGGTTTGTTGGGGCCTAACGGCGCGGGTAAGACCACCACCATTGCCATGATTTCCGGTCTACTTCGGCCCGATGGCGGCGAAGTATTCGTCGCGGGCGCGTCCTTCTGGGCGGACCCGCAAAAGGCCAAACGCATCATGGGGGTGGTGCCGCAAGAGTTGGCGATTTACGAGGAATTGAGCGGACGCGAGAATCTCGAATTCTGGGGCCGCATGGCGGGCCTGGCCGCGCGGGACGCCAAAACCCGCGCCGCCGAATTGCTGGAAGCGCTCGTACTGACCGAGCGCGCCCAAGACGCGGTGAAAACGTATTCCGGCGGCATGAAACGGCGCGTCAACCTCGGTTGCGCGCTGCTACATAAGCCCAAGCTGTTGCTGCTCGACGAGCCGACGGTGGGCATCGATCCGCAGGCGCGCTTGAATATCCTGGAGTTTATCCGCCAGCTGCGGGCGTCCGGGACGGCGGTGCTCTACACCACGCATTATCTCGAGGAAGCCGAAACGCTCTGCCAGCGGATCGGCATCATCGATCACGGCCGTTTGCTCGCCGAGGGCACGCTGGGCGAGTTGCAAGAGCGGCTTGGCGGCGACCGGCTGTTCGTGATCGAGGCGGATTTCAAAAACGTTTCGCCGGACGCTTGGGCGGGATTCCGGGAGCGCTTTCGGGTGATCCAAAAAACCGATCAACATTTGGCCGTGGCGGCCATCGGCGCGCGCGATCCTTCCGAGTGTTTGAAGGAGTTGCTCGGCCTGCCGGTCCGGGTCGAGAATGTCACGCTCAAGCGGCCCAGCTTGAACGATGTGTTTTTGCAGCTCACCGGCCGGAAACTCCGGGAGTAATATGCTGCGCGTGCTCCTAGCCAAAGACCTGCGGCGCGCGTGGCGCAATCCGCTGCCGTGGCTCATCAACCTCCTGGTGCCGCTGGCGATGACCGCGCTCCTCGGCCTGGTGTTCGGCGGTAAATCCGGTGGCGATTCGCTGGGGCGCATTCGTTTTGCCGTGGTGGACGAAGATCAATCGGTGTTAAGCGATCTGTTGCGGGGCGCGGCGGGCCATGGCGAAGGCGGCCGGCATTTGGAACCCGTATTCATGGAGCGCGAAGCGGCTGGGCGGGAGATCGATGGCAATCGGATTAGCGCCGTGCTCATCATTCCGACGAATTTTATTCGTAATTATCTCACGGCCCGCGAACCCGTGAGCCTGGAACTGATCAAAAATCCGGCGGAATCCATTCACCCGGCGGTGCTGGAGGAATTGCTGGGCGCGGTCGTGACGGCGATGAACGCGGTCGGGCGCAACTTTAATTCGGAGTTACCCGAGTGGCGGACGGCGTTCGAGGGCAAAGTGGATTATCGCCGAATTGCGGCCTTAATCGAACGCTCGGGCGATAAGCTAAAGGTAGTCCAAAAATTCGTGGACTCGCCGTTGGTCGTTTACGAAATCGAACCTCCCGTGAAGGAAATCAATTCGGGCCACGCAAGTGAGACGGACTCCAAGCGCGGTTCGGGTGGCAATATTTTCGCTTACTTGCTCATCGGGTTGTCCGGGATGTTCCTGTTGTTTCTCGGGCAAAACGCCATGAACGATTTGCATCACGAATGGAGAGGGCGCACGTTCGAGCGATATCAAACGCTCCACGTATCCGCCTTGCCGTTCATCGCGGGCAAAGTGGTGTTCGCCGTCGCGATGCTGCTGATTTGCGCGACCGTGATGTTGGGGGCTGGCGGGCTGGTGTTTCGCATCCACTGGCGGGAACCGTTGGCCAGCGTCACGCTGGTCTTTAGTTACGCCGGTTTCACGGCGGCTTTTTTCGCCGCGCTCGTGGCGCTCGCGCCGGACGAGCGGCGCGCGGCGGTGCTCAATAACCTGGCCGGCATGGCGCTGGGCTTGGTGGGCGGCTGCGCGTTTCCGCCGGAGCAGTTGCCGGCGTTTTTGCGCGCGCACGTCACGCCGTTAATGCCCAGCTACTGGTTTGCGGACACCCTGCGCAATCTGCAATCCGTCGGCGCGGGCATTGCCTGGGGTTGGGTGGCCGTTAAGCTGGTGGTCCTGAGCTTGGTGCTGGTGGCCCTGGCCGCAATGCTGTTCCGCCGGAGATTCCACGCGGGAGGGCGCGCATGAGACGCGTCTTCGACCTCGGCCACGCGGATTTCCGGCTATTCCTCAAGCACAAGAGCGCCTATGTGTGGCTGTTCGTCGTGCCGCTGGTGTTTGTCTATTTCATGGGGTTCGCCGCCCGCGGCCCCGGTGATCCTTTCAATCGCACTCCGCCCGTGCTGATTGAAAATGCCGACACGAATTTTCTCGGGCGCGTGCTCTGGGAAGAATTAAACGCGCAGCAGATGCGGCGGTGGAGCCTGACGAATCGCGAGCCCGCCGCGCGGGTCATCCGCATTCCCGCCGAATTCACCGCCAATGCGCTGCAACTCAAGCCGACGAAACTGCGATTGCTTCAGCGGAACGACTCCGGCGAAGCGGATAATTGGTTGATCGAAGCGCGGCTTCTGCGGGCGTTGATCGCGCTGAACGGCCATTTGCTGGAAGCCGCCACCGCGTCCAACGCGCCGGCCGGGATGACCGAAAGCGGACTGCGCGAAATCTTGGCCAAGCCGGAGCCGGTGAGCCTGCGGACGCGATTCGCCGGCCGCCAGCCCGTGCCCTCCGGGTTCAACTTCTCGCTGCCGGGCAACTTGGTGATGTACCTGATGATGAACCTGCTCATCTTCGGTGGCACGACGATGGCGGCCGAGCGGCGCAACGGCGTTATCAAACGGCTGATGACTTGTCCCATCACTCGCTTGGAGTTGATCACGGGGAAAATATACGGCCTGATGCTCTTGGGCACGATTCAGATATTGTTCTTCCTTGCGGTGGGGAAAATGTTGTTCCACGTCAACCTTGGGGCGAATCTTCCGGCCGTCACCCTCACGTTGCTTCTCTTCGCTTGGGTTGCCGGATCGCTCGGCGTGCTTGTGGGTTCGCTCATTGCCGCCGAAGACCGCGTGGCGGGGATTTGCGTGATGGCGAGTTTGCTCATGGCGGCGCTGGGGGGATGTTGGTGGCCCTTGGAAATCGGTCCGCCTTTACTTAAAACGATTTCGCTCTGTTTACCCACCGGGTGGGCGTTGCAGGCGTTGCACCAGGTCATCAGCTTTGGAAGCAACTGGGCTCAGGTGACCGGACCGCTCGCCGTATTGCTCGGGTTCGGTGTCGTGGCGAATATCCTGGCGGCCCGGTTCTTCAGAAACTGAGGCAGGCGTTGCGGGTGAACTGGAGGCGCGGCCCTAGAGTCGCGGGCAACCGTCTCGGGGACATACCTCTAAAATGTAACAATTCCTAGATTGAGAAGCGTGGTTAAATAAGGTTACATCTATGTTACGATTTTGCCCGGATGGGCAGTTTAATATCGGCTGGACGAATTAACCGCTGGCAGCGAGATCAAACCTATGAGTGAACCGAAGAAAAAGGCCCAGGACACAAGCAAGGAAACGCGGTTGGCCATAAGCCAGGCTCGCCAACAAGTGTTGCGGGCCGCCCAGAGTCGCGATGCGTATCGGCAGGCGAAAACCCAGCTAAAGGCCGCCAAAAAAGCCTGGAAACAGGCGAAAAAAGCCGCGAAGAAAGACGCCAAGGTCGCGGCCAAAGCGCAACGGAATTTAGCCCGGTTACTCAAGCGTGGCGGGCAGAAGGCGGACGCCCCGGCGGCCCCAAAAGCCACCGCCAAAGCAAAGCGTTTCAAGCCCGTTCCCACGCTGGACGAGGTTCGCGTGTCAAACTGATCGGCGCGCGGGGCGAGGTTAAGGCGGGAGCGTGGGAAACCGCGCTCGAAAGCGGTTGGGCATGGGGTTCCTTAGCCGGATCGGCTGCTCCCTGAGGGAGTCGGTCGCGCGAAAAAAGCGCATAATATTATAAAAATCGCTTGCAACGGTTGGTCTCGTTCCGTATGTTTGAAACGAAAGTGAACGATTTCCGCATGAACACGATTAATACAAACAAACCGGCCGCGAACGCCCTGATGGCGCGTCGTGACGCGGTCGTTTGTGGCGTCGTGTCCCACTCAGCCAAGACCTCACAATCAAAACAGAGCACTTGGCATAAACTGGGGGTAAGCAGGTAAAAGAAGTCCAAGCTAACAATTTCCAAACCCTGCTTACCGAAACGTAAGCGGGGTTTTTTATTGGTTTCATATCCCGGCGCAAATGCCTGGAAACCCTGAAATGGTAATAACCTGATTCCAATGCCAAAGACTCGAATAAAAAAACGCTTTTAAAACTTTTGCCATCCCTGAACGCGAAGTAGATCGAGCGGCCTAGAACCGTGCCTGTCTTGAAAGATTGACCCTTCCAACAGGTTGCGATGGGGTGATGAGCCGGTGGAAGAGACCGGCCAGGGATGGTTGATTTTGCGCCTTGACGCGCTGCATCGGCGGGTTGGCGTGGCGGTTTGGCCACTGGCCGATGTACTTATAATCCCGACCGCCACAACCGGCCTGAGCCGGATTTTAAATCCTATGAATGAACCGTTTACATATGCCGAGAAGCCCGGGGGTACGACGCGGGGGCTGCATGTCTATTTGCCCGACGCGAATGGCGCGAGCCCCCGGTTGATTCCACTGCCCGAGTGGCCGCGCGACCTCAACGAAATGGACGGGGCCGCCGCCGGGCAGGACTTAGCCCAAGCGTTGCCGGCATTCGACCCCGAGGATGACAGCCAAGTCTCCGCGCTCGATGAACTCTCGCTATGGGCCGCGCCGTTCGGATTGAAGCTGCTGGAGACGGTGCGGTTGGGCCGCGGTTTGCGGGTGCTCGATGTGGGCAGTGGTTTGGGTTTTCCAATGTTAGAGCTGGCGATGCGCTTGGATGCGGAGTCCGAAGTGCATGGCCTGGACCCTTGGGTGGCGGGGCATCGGCGAAACCTGTTCAAAGCCCGGCAAGCGGGGCTGGGCAACGTGTTTTTACATAAAGGATACGCGGAGCAAATGCCCTTTCCCGATGGGTGTTTCGATCGGGTGGTGTCGAATAACGGATTTAATAACACCGTGGACATGGAATTGGCGTTTGCGGAGGCGGCCCGCGTCTGCAAGCTGGGGGCGCAACTGGTGTTCACGATGAATCTGGGCGGCAGTTTTCAAGAGGTGCACCAAGTATTGCGTCCCTTGCTGGAGCAATCCGGGCTGCCCGGCTCGGCGGCCGCGCTGGAAGTCATGATCGAGAAACGGCGCAAGCCTTTGGCCGAGACCTTGGAGTTGGCGCGCCTAGCCGGGTTTCGCGTGGAACAGGCGGCTCACGATCAATTCGCCTACCGCTTTGCCGATGGCGCCGCGATGCTGCGCCATGCGTTTTTCCGCAACTTTCAGGTGCCGCATTGGCGGGAGTTGGTGCCCGCCGCGCGCCGGGACGCGTTGTTCGCGGAATTGGAGGCCCGCTTGAATCATCAAGCCCGCGAGCTGGGTGAATTGCGCTTGAGCGTGCCGTTCGTGACGGTCAGCGCCGTGTGCGAAGGCTGACGTCGTTTGCAATTTCGCCGCGCTGGTTTAGGGTTTGGTAAAGAAACCCCGAACCCAGGAGCGAGTTATGCCAGCGACGGCACTGAAGCAGTTTCTCGATCGACGCAAGGTCAAGTATGTAAGCATCGTGCATTCGGTCGCTTACACCGCGCAAGAGGTCGCCGAATCCGCGCATCTGGCCGGCAAAGAACTCGCCAAAACGGTGATCATCAAGATCAATGGCGTTTTGGCGATGGCGGTGCTCCCGGCCAACCGAAAGGTGGTGCTGCAGGATTTGCGGGAGGAATTGGGCGTGGCACAGGTGCAGTTTGCCACGGAGGACGAGTTTAGGAACCGCTTTCCGGATTGTGAAACCGGGGCGATGCCGCCGTTTGGCAATCTCTATGAAATGGAGGTGTACGTTTCTCCCAATCTGGCCGAGCGCACCGAAATCGCCTTTAATGCCTGTACGCATTCAGAGTTGATTCAAATGTCATTTGCCGATTTCGAGCGGCTGGCCAACCCGAAGTCCTTGCAGTTTTCGACCTGAGCTTAGGCTTCGGCGGCGGGGTTTGTGAGCGGCGCGGCCTTTAATCCGCGCGCGCGCCAAATGTAAAAGATAGCCGGGTAAACGAGCAATTCCATCAGCGTAGACGTAACCACCCCGCCGATCATGGGCGTGGCGATGCGTTTCATGACGTCCGCGCCCGCGCCATGGCTCCAGAGGATGGGCAGTAAGCCGGCGATGATCACGGCCGCCGTCATCGCCTTGGGCCGCACGCGTTTAACCGCCCCATGGTAGATGGCGTCGCGGAGGCCCGGCAAATCCAGCTTGCCCTGCCGGCGCCAAGCTTCGGCGGCCAGATCCAGATAGAGCAGCATGACCACGCCCGTTTCCGCGTCCAATCCCGCCAGGGCGATGATGCCGATCCACACGGCCACGCTCAAGTTGTAGCCGAACGCATAGAGCAGACCAAACGCTCCCACCAGCGAGAACGGCACCGCCAGCATGACGATGGCCGTTTTGACCGCGCTGCCGGTGTTGAGGTAAATAATCAAAATAATGATGGCCAGGGTCAGCGGCACAACAATTCGCAGTCGTTGCTGGGCGCGCTGCATGTATTCGTATTGCCCGCTCCAGTAGATATTGAACCCGCTGGGGACGCGGAGGGTACCCTGGGCAATGGCGGTGGCCACCATTTTTTGCGCGGCTTGGACGTAAGTGCCGAGGTCGGTGTTTTTCACGTCCACATAGACCCAGGCGTTGGGTACCGCCCCTTCGCTTTTGATCCCCATGGGGGCTCGCGATACTTGGATGCGCGCCAATTGCCCCAAAGGCACTTGCGCGCCCGCTGGCGTGGGAGTGACGATGGCGCGTAGCGCCTCGAGGTGGTCGCGATAATCGCGGTCGTACCGCAATATAACCGCGTAACGCTCCAACCCCTCTACAGTCGTGGTTAACGGCATGCCGCCCAAGGCAACTTCCAAGACTTCCTGCACCATGGCGACGGATAGTCCGTAACGGGCGATTTCTTCCCGGTTCAAATGGAACTCGATGTAATTGCCGCCCATGACCCGCTCGGCGAAAACGCTGGCCGTGCCCGGCACTTGACGCATTAACGCCTCCAACTCGGAGGCGATCCGCTCCAATTCCGCCAAATCCGGTCCGGCCACTTTGATTCCGACCGGGGTTTTGATGCCCGTGGCGAGCATGTCGATGCGGGTCTTGATGGGCATGGTCCACGCGTTGTTCAAACCGGGGATTTGCACCGCTTCATTTAAAGCGTCGATCAGTTCATCGGGCGTGCGGCGGCGGTGGGCGATCCCTTTGCCGTCGTAATCCTTGATATCGACCTCCGGCCACTCCCGTTCATCGCGCAGCATGATGGTGCTTTCCAGCATGTCGAAGGGCGCGGGATCGGTCGCGGTTTCCGCCCGGCCCGCTTTGCCCAGTACATTACGCACTTCCGGGAACGATTGGATGATTTTGTCGGTTTGCTGGAGGAGTTCGCGCGCTTTGGTGGGGGAGACGCCGGGAAAGGTGGTCGGCATGTAGAGCAAATCCCCCTCGTAGAGCGGCGGCATGAATTCGGAGCCTAAGTTTTGATAGGGGAACCAGGCTCCCGCGCGCACCGCCAGAGTTTTGACGCTCCCTTCGGGCAGCCGGTCCGCCACCCAGCGGTTCCAGGGAAAAAACACCCAGAGCACGGTGGCCGCCGCCAGGCAGACGACCAGCCAGCGGCGGCGGATCACCCAATCGATGACGGGGTGATAAAGCCAGATTAACAGCCGATTGACCGGGTTATTTTCCTCGGGAATCATCCGGCCCCGGATGAAATACCCCATCAACACCGGCGCCAGGGTGATCGACAGCAGCGCCGCCGCCGCCATGGAATAGGTTTTGGTAAAGGCCAGGGGTTTGAACATTCGCCCTTCTTGGGCCTGCAAAGCGAACACGGGCATGAACGACACCGTGATGACGAGCAGGGAATAGAACAGCGTGGGGCCGACCTCGATGGCGGCGTCACGGATGATTTGCCAGTGCGGCTTCCGGCCGTGGTCGCGCTCCAAATGCTTGTGGGCGTTTTCGATCATGATGATCGCCGCGTCCACCATGGCCCCGATGGCGATGGCGATGCCGCCCAGGGACATGATGTTCGAGCTAATCCCCTGGATTTGCATGATCAAAAGCGAGGCGAGCACGGCGATGGGCAAAATAATGATCGCCACCAGCGCGCTACGGAAATGCAGCAAAAAGAGCAGGCACACGACGGCCACCACCAGGCTTTCTTCGATGAGCTTTTCCTCCAGCGTTTTTACCGCGCGGCCGATCAATTCGCCGCGGTCGTAGGCCACTTCGATCCGCACATCCGGCGGCAAGGATTTCGCGGCTTCCGCCAGGCGTTGCCGGACGGCTTGGATGACTTGCCGGGGATTGGCGCCGTGGCGCACGACGACGATGCCGCCGACCGTTTCGCCTTCGCCCTTCCACTCGGCGATGCCGCGCCGCATGTCCGAGCCGAATTGAATTTGGGCGACGTCCCCCAAAACAATGGGCGTGCCGTTCATGCCCATGCCCACGGCGGTTTTGCGCAAGTCGTCCAGTCCCGTCAGGTACCCCCGCACGCGCAGAATGAATTCCTTTTCGGACATTTCCAGCGAACGGCCGCCCGCTTCGCCGTTGCTTTCTTTCACGGCTTTGCTGACGTCCGCGAGCGAAAGGTTATAGGCGCGCAGTTTGACGGGATCGACCGTCACCTGGTATTGCTTGACGAAGCCGCCCACCGAAGCGACCTCGGCGACCCCTTCCACCGACGCCAGCTGGTATTTGAGATGCCAGTCTTGGAGCGAGCGCAGATCGGCCAGGCTGCGCTCCCGGGAATTGAGCGCGTACATGAACGCCCAACCCACCCCGGTGGCGTCCGGGCCGAGCGTGGGGGTGACGTTTTTCGGCAAGGCGCCGCCCAGTGAACTGAGATACTCGAGCACCCGGCTGCGCGCCCAGTAAGGATCGGTGCCGTCCTCGAAAATGACGTAAACGAACGAATACCCGTAAAACGAATACCCGCGAGCCACCTTGGCTTTGGGCACCGAGAGCATCTTGGTGGAGATGGGGTAGGTGACTTGATCTTCGATGATTTGCGGCGCCTGCCCCGCCCATTCGGTGTAAACGATGACCTGCGTGTCCGACAGATCCGGGATGGCGTCCAGCGGGATGTGGAGTAGGGCATAAACGCCGCCCAACGCCAGCATCACGGTGGCCACCAAGACCAGGAAGCGGTTCCGCAGCGAATAGTCGATGATCGTTTTCAGCATGGGGGCCCCGCGTTAAGGATGTTGCTCCCGCCAGATTTTTTCCGCTGTTTTGCCGTGGGCGACCTGAGTGGTTGGCACGAGCTCCATTTCGCACTTCGGGCACGTGCCGGGTTTGTCGGATACAACGTCCGCGTCACTCGCCATGGGGCAGGTGTAAAGGGTAAGCCCGGCTTTGGTCGGCGCGGGCGTGGTGGCGGACGGAGGCGCGGTTGGGGTTTCCGGCGCGGCCGGCGCGGGTTTGGCGTCGGCGGCTGAGGAGGGCAGGGGAGCCATCTTTTGAATCGCCTCGCGCAACTGGCTTTCCGAATCGAGCATGAATTGCCCCGAAGTCACGATTTGCTCGCCCGCTTTCAATCCCGCCAGCACTTGGTATTGGCTGTTTTCAGCGCGGAAACCCAGTCGCACGCCGCGCGCTTCGAACTGGCCGCCGGGCAACGCCACAAACACCGTGTTGCTCTCGCCGCTGCGCAGCACCGCGATGTCCGGGACCAATAAAGTGGAGGGCGAAATATCGGCGCGCAATTCGGCCGTCGCATACATTCCGGGCTTGAGCTCCAGCGCGGGATTCTCCAGTTCGACGCGCACTTTGGCGGCCCGGGTTTTCTCGTCGATGGAGGGATAAATAAAGGCGACCTGGCCGGTATAGGAATGCTCGCCGCCGTATGAAATGGCTATGGTGGCGGTTTGGCCGGTTTTGACCAGCGGCAAATCCTGTTCGAACACTTGGCATTGCACCCATACTTTCGATAAATTGGCCAGCCGATATAGTTTCATGCCGGCTTCAACCAGTTGGCCTTCGACCGCCATTTTCTCCAGGACGACGCCGTCCCGCGCCGCGTGAAACGCCAGGCTGCGGCGTGGTTTGCGTTCTTTTTCCAAGGTGGCGATCTGGTCTTCGCTTAAGTCCAGATACGCCAGTTTATCGCGTTGATTGGCGAGTAATTCGGTGGCGCCGGCGTCGTGATTGGAGCCCAGGAGCAGCAGGTATTCCGTTTGCGCCGAGAATAGCTCGGGGGAGTAAATGTCAAAGAGGACATCCCCTTTTTTCACGGTTTGGCCGGTGGTGTTGACGCGCAGTTTCTCGATCCAGCCGCGGAATTTAGTGGTGACTTCCGAAAGCCCGGTTTCGTCGAAATCCACGGCGCCGACGGTGCGGATCACCCGCCGCAACGGGCCGTTGGTGACGGTGGCTACGCGGAGCCCCATATTCTGCGTCGTGACCGGATCGATGCGGATGGCGCCGTCGGCCGCCGGCGCTAGTTCCGCGCTTTTGCGCATGGGGGTCAGCTTCATGCCGCAGATCGGACAGTTGCCCGGCTTGTTTTGGATGACTTGCGGATGCATGCCGCAGGTGAACCTGGTTTCGCTTTTCTCCGCCGCCGCGCGCGCGGAAGGGGTAAGGGCGGGGCTGACTTGAAACCAGGCGAGCAGGGCGAAAGCGGCCAGGCAGCGGATGGCCCAGAGTCGCCAGTGGCGCCCAGGTTCGCACGGTTGAAGGGTGAGTTTCATGGGGAAATCGGGGGCTACATTTTCTTGGCTTTGCCATTCGAGGAAGCGGCGGCGGGCGGGTTGCCAGGGGAACTGGCCCCCCCGGGCATCGAGGCGGCTTTGCCGGGCACTTTGCCCGCCAGTAAAAGGGACATGTCCAGCAAGGCGAGATCCCGCTGCGAGCGCGCTTCGGCTTCGGACCATTGGATGGCCAGCAGCGCGCGCTCCGCGTCGAGGAGACTGGAAAAATCCGCTTGCCCGGCCGCGTAGGCCGCGCGCGCCGCCAGCCAAGCCTGACGGGCTTTGGGCTGGAGTTTCTGGCCGTTCAATTCCAGGCTGCGCCGGGCTTCGCGCCAAGTGAACCAAGTCGTGGCGAATTCCACGGCCAGATCGATTTGCTCGGCGGCCAACCGGGCTTGCGCCGCGCTTTTGCCGGCTTGCGCCTCGGCGATCCGCGCGGCGATTTTATCCCGCCAGATGGGCAGGGTCATGCCCGCTTGCGGACGCCACATGGCGGGGGCGGCCTTGAGGTCGGCTTCTAAGCCCACCGTATAGTCGGGGTTCGCGTTTTTTTGCGCCAGACGAATGGCGGCTTCGGCCTGCTGGATTTCCGCTTCGAGAATTCTGAAGCGCGGATTGCGCCGCCAGGCTTCCTTTAACTGTTTTTCATCCACCGCCTGGCCCGCGATGGTAAGCGGGGCGGGCACCGGCGGGGCGGGATCGGTCAAACCCAGACCAAAGGCGGCCTTATACTGAGCTAGCAAGGGCTGCCGGGCATCTTCGAGGCTGCCCAGTTCGGATTCCAGGCGATCGCGTTCCATTTGGGCGCGCAACACCTCCGCCAAAGCCGCCGAGCCCGATTGGTTTTGCGCGCGCGCCGCTTGCTCGGTCTCGGCCATGAGTTCGCAAGATTGACGGGTGAGGAGAAGTTTTTCGTCCAACAAACGCAATTGGATCAAGGGTTGCTGGACGTTGTACGCCGATTGCGCCACCGCCAGCCGAAAGGCTTCGTACTTCGCTTGGGCTTCGGCGGAGGCCACTTCCGCTTGCGCGCGCAATTTACCCGCGCCGGGAAAATCGAACATCACCCCCGGCATGATGGCTTCGATCAGGTTGCCCACGTCCATTTGGAAGGTCAGTTTGGGGTCCGGTAGGGAGCGCGCCTGGCTGATGCGCTCCACCGCCGCGAGCCAATCGTAATACGCCGCGGCGACGTTGGGCTGATGCGTGGCGGCGAGCTTCAAATAAGCGGACAACTCGGTCCGGGGCGTCATTCCCTCCAGCGATGGCCGCCCGGGCAGGGGGCGGCTGAGTTCCGTTTCGACCTGGTGTCGCGCCTGTTTTTCGGAGGGTGGCTGAAGGCCGGTGCAACCCGTCAGCCCCACGGCCGCCAGGAGGGCTAAGCCAAAGCTGGCGATCGCGTTCCGCGAATCGGCATTTTCCTGGTTCATGCGTGTCCGGCGAGCGGAGGTCGTTGCCATTTTATCCAAGCCCTGCCTGCTAAAGTTGGCTTACTTGGTTTCTGTATTCGTGTTGGACTCGGATTCCTTAGCGCCCGGTTTGGCTTCTTTCTTGACCGTCTCCTTGAGTTTTTTTACGAAAGCATCCGGGTTTTTCTTGAACGTGGCCTCGCAACCTTTACAGCAGAACTTAAACTCTTGTCCTTTGTAGACAACAATGTACGGTTTTCCCATCCCGCCCAATTTCTCCCCCGTTACGAGGCAGGTTTTCAAGGGGTACGGCAGGGGTTTTTCCACTTTTTTCTCCTCCGCACCCTGGGTTAGAGTGGCGGTGAGGAGTCCGGTGGTTAAGGTGGCTAGCAATAGATAAGCTTTCATAATCAGTGTTTTAACGTTTTGTGTTCGTGGCTGCGCGCGGGGGATGCCGCCGAGCGCACTTTTTACTGATCCTAGTACACCGGCCAAGTCAAAACCCCTCAGCTTTTTCGCGTTTTATGTCGGCTAGATTCCGGTTCAAAAAATGCCCGGGGAAAAATAATGGTGAAAAAGCGGTGATTAAGCACGGAATCGCCCCATAGTTTTAGTCAGTGGGTTGGGAGTGGGGGAGCGTAAAACTGTCCGAATGTTTTTGACCGAAAGACGGTCTAACGGTACATCATTCACTTTGGTTGGTGTTGTGAGAAAAGGATTTCGATGATGATTTCATGGTTAATGCTCGCTGCCGCTGCGACGGGTGCTCCGGAACAATCCGAATTGGTGTACGTTTGGGGCCAGGCGCCCTATCACGCCCGAGGGATTATCGGCATCCTGGTGGTGTTCTCGATTTTTGCTTGGTCGGTCATGGCGGCTAAGGCCACCCAAATGCGCCGGGCCAAGAAACTCAACCAGGTGTTTAATTGGGAATTCCGGTCCCAGAAAAACGTCCTGGATATTGCCAATCGCGGGGTGCAAGTGGATGGCTGCCCGCTCTTCGCCGTATACCAGCAGGGTTGCACGGAGCTGGTCGCGCGCCAGAAAGCTCGGGCGGCGGCGGGCAAGAATACCCTGACGTTGAAATCGATGGAACACGTCAAACGTTCGCTGGAATGCGCCGTGGCCGAAGAATCGCTCAAATTGGAGTCGGGCTTGATCTTGCTGGCGATCGCGGTGAGCGGGGCGCCGTTTCTCGGTTTGCTCGGCACGGTTTGGGGGGTTATGAGCACCTTCAGCCATGTCGGCATGAAGGGCCAGGCGGATTTGGCGACGATGGCGCCCGGCGTCTCGGCGGCTTTGATTACCACGGTGGCCGGCCTTTTAGTGGCGATTCCATCCATGTTCGGTTATAACTGGCTGGTGCATAACTTGCGCGTTCTGACGGTGGAATTGGACAATTTCGCCCAGGAACTAATTTCAAAGATGGAAAATGAGCTTTTGAATGATGACAGCGGAGAATAACCCAACCGAAGTGAAGCGGAAAGATCCGCCGGGTGTGTTGTGCGCCAAGTGCGACCACCTGAATCCGCCCGGCAGCACCGAGTGCGATCACTGTCACGCCCGGCTATTCCGCGTTTGTTCGAAATGCGGCCAGTCGTATCAGGACGCTTTGTCGCGCTGCCCGCATTGCGGAACGCGGCCGGGCCGCCTGTCCCGGCGCAAGGGCAATATCCATCCCGCCGCGCAGTCGTTCAATATGTGGTGGGTTTACGCGGTGGCGCTCTTGTTTGCCCTGGCCGTGTGCTATAAGGTATTCCAGAAGGTGGGCAACCTGAATTTCGGACAATAGGAGGCAAAAGCATGCGCCGGTTTTCTCAACGCAATTCCCTGGTCACGCTCAGCGATATTAACATTACACCGCTGCTGGACCTGGCGTTTGTGTTGCTCATCATTTTCATCATCACCACGCCGTTGCTGACCCAGAGCTTGAATTTGCAGTTGCCCATCGGCGGTCTCCCGGAAAAGCAACCGCGGAGCCCCAAGGATTTCCGGACCGTCGAGGTCGCCGCCAACGGCGCTTACCGGCTCGATAAAAAGAGCATGACGTTGGATCAAATCGAGGCGGAACTGGTGCGTTTTCATCAGGTGAACACCAACATGGTGGTGGTGATCCGCGCCGATAAGAATGGGGCGTATGGTTTGGCCGCGGACGTTTTGGACCGCTGTTTGCGAAATAAAATCCACCAGGTTTCGCTCAAAACCCAACCGCCCAAACGCTAATGAATCGGACGCAGACCAAATGCTTCGCCTTTTCAGCCATCGCGCATGGTCTGCTGCTGGTCGTGTTCCTCTGCGCCGTGGCGTTCCGGTCCGAGCCGGAGGCGCCGTTGTTGGATGACGAAATCGCCAACATCATTCCAGATGTCGACGCGAAAACCACCGATGACCAAGTCTCCGGTGGCGACCCCACCCCTAAAGCCAGCCCGCCGCCGGCTCCCGCGCCGAAGGTTGAGCCACTCCCGGTGGTGAAGCCGGAGCCGCCGCCCAAGGTGGAACCGGTCGCCGTAAAGCCGTTGAAAGCCGAAAAGGAACCGGAATCCGAGCCGGAGCCCCAGAAAGTGGAACCCGACACGAAAAGCTGGTCGGATCTCTTAAAACCCGTGAAAGCCCCGGCCAAGCCGGTCAAACCCAAAGAGGAGAAGAAGTTCGTTTTGAAAGCGGTGTCTAAAGACACGAAAATCGCCAAAGCCACTAGCGAAGCGGACGAGAAGGCGGAAGCGGAACGCGAAGAGCAAGCCCGCCAAGCTGCCGCGGCCGATGCCGCCGCCAAACGGGCGGCCTCGCGCGCGGCGATCCAGCAATGGGCGCAAAACTCTGGCGCTTCGGGGGGGCAGTTGTCCGGCAAATTGTCCAGCGGTGTCTCAATTCAAATGCCTGGGGGCGGCGGGGGCGGCGCGGACGCTACGAATTGGCGGGCCATGGTCAAACGTATTTACGAACAATATTTCACGCCGCCGGACGTTAAAAAAACGCTGTATGCCGACGTGACCATCGTGGTTCGCAACGATGGCGCGATTGTGCGTAGTTCGATTTCTACCGCCTCGGGCAGTCGGGAGTTTGACCGCGCGGTCAAAGAAGCCTTAAGTCAGGTGCGCAAGCTGCCAAAATTTCCGGAAAACGCCGCCGATACGCAGCGTGAAATATCCATTCGGTTTGTGCCTCCATCCAATAGATCTCTAGAATGAAAAACAACTTTGTAAGCTTAACTTTACTGGCAATCGCAGTCTGTTCGCTGGCCGCTCTGGCCCCCAGCCAGGGGCGGGCGGCGGAAAACGATTCGCGTATCAGGGTCGTGGGCCGGGATGACCGGCAATTGGTCAAAATCGCTCTCAGCGGATTCACTGGTGAAGCCCTAACCACCTTAAAATTCGACTTGGAAGTCATTGGTTGCGCAGTCACCTCGGCGGACCAGGCGCTATTTCTGATCACCGGCTCGAATACCGATCATTTGGAAGGCCGCGTGCAAGACAAGCTGACTCAGACTTACGTGCTGGGTAAGGCTTATCCGGCGGGGGTCGACATTCGCAAACAGGCGCATAAATTCGCCGACGACATTGCGAAGACCTTGTTCAAAATGCCCGGCATTGCCCTGACCAAGATCGCTTATAAAAAGACGCGCGGAGCCACCAGCGAACTTTATATCTCGGATTATGACGGCCATAACGCCATCCAAATCACCAGCGATAATTCCATCGTGGCCGCGCCCGCTTGGGTGCCCGGCCGCCGCAAGGTTTACTACACCTCGTATCGATTGGGGAACCCGGATATCTATTCCCAAGATTTGGACACCGGCGAACGCCGGGTGGTGGCCCGCTATTCCGGCCTCCTTACCAGCCCCTCCATATCGCCTGATGGCAGCCGGGTGGCGATGATTCTCAGCAAGGCGGGCAGCCCGGATCTGTGGGTCTCCGACGCCTCCGGCGGCGGACTTAAGCAATTAACCACGACCCATGAGGATGAATCCTCGCCGTGCTGGTCGCCCGACGAGCGCACGATTTGTTTTACTTCGCGGGCTAGCCAGCGCGCCGCCCTTTACACGATTTCGCCGGATGGCGGCGCGATGAAACGCCTCTCGACCTCAGGCGCGATAAACTGCACCGAACCGGATTGGTCGCCGGATGGGAAATACATTACTTTTACCTCCCTCATGGGCACGTTTCAGATTTGCGTCTTGGAAGTGGCCACGGGAAGAATGTCCATTTTAACCGATGGCGAGGATGCCACCTGGGCGCCCAATTCGCGCACTTTAATCATCGCCCGCCGGGTAGGAGGCAAATATGTGCTCTCTTTGCTTGACGTCCGGACAAAGCAGGTTAAGGATATCCCTCAGCTTTCGGGGAATTGTTCTCAGCCCGCATGGGCTCGCTGATAATAGTTACCCACCAACATACACGATCAATGAAACGCTCTTTTTTTTGCTCACTCGTTCTAGCTTTGGCTGTCGCATTTGGCGGCACTGGCTGCAAACATTCCGGTAAAGGTCTGACGCCGATTCCTAATTCTAAAGCCGCGCCGGTTACGCCCACCACACCGATCAGTGCCACGCCTCAAGTCCCGCGTGGAACGGGCCTGCCTGGCGATACCAATGTGCCCGGAGGGAACCCATTGGCTGATCCCGATGCTGACAAGCTCAAAAATGGCGAGAATGGTATCAAAGCTGGCGACATCGAAAAATTCCAAGATCGCCCGGTGGATAAGTCCGTCTTTACGCAATACACGGTTTATTTCGAGTTTGATCGTTCCACCGTGCGCGAAAGCGAGAAATCCAAACTGGAAGCCGTCGCCGATTACATGAAGAAAGCTTCAGCCGATAAGGACTTGCTAGTGGAAGGCCATTGCGATGAACGCGGAACGGAAGAATATAACCGCGCGTTGGGTGAACGCCGCGCGCAAGCCCTCCGCGAATACCTGGTGAACCTGGGATTGTCGGCCTCGCGGATTCAAACCGTCAGCTACGGCAAGGATAAGCCGCTGGATCCCGAGCACAATGATACGGCGTGGTCCAAGAATCGCCGGGGCGAGTTCGGTCTGTTATTGCCCAAACCATAAGCATTTTGGTTAAAACTGGGCCGCCGATTTAACGTTCGGCGGCCTAATTTTTTTAATAACCTAGGAAAAGGGCTGAATTCGGTAAGTTTTTGTGGCTTTACTAATGAATTTCGGGGGCGTAGTGTAAGTCAAATAAGGTCGTTATGAACGTATTGATCGCAGGTTTTATCGGTGGCTGGGAAATGGTGTTGATCTTGGCGGTGGTGCTTATTTTGTTTGGCGCCAAGAAATTACCAGAGTTGGCCCGGGGCTTAGGTTCGGGCATTAAGGAATTTAAAAAGGCCACTCGCGACGTCCAGGATGAGTTAAACACCGCCATGGACGACGCGCCCTCGCGCCGTTACGTTCCTCCCGCGCCGCCTGCCGCAGTACCCGAGGTCACCCAAACGGCGGCCAATGCTTCGTCGAGTGTGCCGGTCAGTGGCGCAAATAATGTGCCGCCGCAAGCCAAAACCCTGTAACGCTTTCCCAGCAACAAAAAGCAGACCATGGCAGAGGTGGACGAGGACTCACGTCCTGAGGGGCAAGAGGAGGACGGTGGAGGACCTGTAAAATCGTTCCTCGATCACCTGGAGGATTTGCGGTGGACGCTTATCAAAAGCGCTGCCGCCGTTACGGTTGCGATGATCGTTTGCCTCGCGGCCGGGGACCGTCTCATGACGGTCATGAAACGGCCCCTGCAGCGGGCGGCAAACGTTTCCCCTGGCCACCATAAATACCTACGGCTTTACGTGGAGACCAATCGGGTTTGGCAAGGCAGACTGGATACCAACCGGATTGGCTCGCTGGAATTCGGGACCAACCAATTGCTGGCCTTTTCTGTGGAACCGAAGCTCGATGGGACTAATTGGACGATTAAACTCAACCCCCTCGCGTTGCCCCCGGGCGAAGAGATCATCTCGCAGATTCCCGTCACCCTCCTCAACTTAAGCCCCGCGGGAGGCTTCATGGTGGCCTTTCAACTGGCGATCTATGGCGGCATATTGATCGCCTCGCCACTGATCATCTATTTCGTGGGGCAGTTCGTATTCCCCGCCTTGAAGATGAAGGAAAAGAAATATGTCTATCGAGGCATGGGGATCGGCACGGGGTTGTTTTTAACGGGTGTATCGTTTTGCTATTTTGTCCTCATGCCTTTCGCCTTGAACGCTTCCCAGCGCTACAGCCAGTGGCTAGGCATCGGGGCGGACCAGTGGACGGCGGAGCTCTATCTTAGTTTTGTGTGCAAGTTCATGCTTGGCATGGGGTTAGGATTTGAATTGCCGGTCGTGCTCTTGATTCTCGTAAAACTCGGCATTCTGGATTGCGACCGGTTGCGGGCCTTCCGTAAATACATGATCGTGATCAACTTGGTGTTAGGGGCCGTGTTGACCACTCCCGAAGTGCTCACGCAGGTGCTGATGGCCATTCCGCTCCAAATATTGTACGAGATCACGATTATGATTGCTTGGTACTGGGAGCGCAAAGAAAAGAAGCAGCAAGCGGCTAGCGAGACCGGGGAAAGCAAATAGGCGGGATCGAGCCAACCGGGCGAGCGGAAGCTAAGCGTTCGCATTCCTGGGTGCCGCCGAGGGTGGGGCGGCGAGCGGAAAAAAGGCGAATTATAGCCGGAAAACGGTCTTCTGGTCGGGACTTGGCACTCAGCGTGCTTTTAAATCGCCGGATTTTTGCGTTTTAGCGCGAAAACAGGCTTTACAAGTGCCTTGGAGACACGGTAGTTTTTGAACAAATACGAAACGATATGCGAAACGCGATAATGATGACGGTGTGTGCGGCGGCAGTGGCTTTCCTCGCGGGTTGCGCCGGGCCGGAGCAAAAGCTGGGCCGGGGCTTCAACAACGTGACCGAGTTTACGCGCGGCGGTGAAATGACTCGCTCCATGGAGCAAACCGCTTTGTGGGATGGCCCCAGCGTGGGGTATACCACGGGTGTTATTCGCGGTTTCAACAAGAGCTTTGTGCGCACTTTTACCGGGGTTTACGAGATCGTGACCTTCCCCATCCCCAGTTACGAGCCTTGTTTCACAAACTACATCACGGCCAATCCCAGTTTTCCGGATAGCTATCAGCCGGGATTGCTCGCCGATCCCATTTACAACACGGACGATAATCTTGGTTTCGCCGGGGGCGATGTGTTTCCGTTCTCCCCGGGCAGCCGTTTTCGCGTGTTCGACAATTAATCCGATGGAGTAATTTTAAGCGCCAACATTGCGATGTTGGCGCTTTTTTATTCATGCGAGTAGAACGCTCCTCTTTCTGTAAAGTCAATCTCCTGCTGAATATTCTGGGTAAGCGGGCCGACGGTTTTCACAATTTGGAAACGATATTCCAGCCGGTGTCGCTGTGCGATCGACTGCTATTCGACCGGGCGGGAAATGACATTGAACTGGCCTGTAGCGACGCCGCCTTGCCGACGGACGCCTCCAATCTAGTGTGGCGGGCGGCGGCGGCGTTTCGGGCGCAAACGGGCCTGGCCGATGGCGTGCGCATTCGCTTGGAGAAGCGCATCCCAATGGCGGCGGGCCTAGGGGGTGGCAGTGGCAATGCCGCCACGACTTTGCTGGCTTTGAACGAATTGTTCGGGCAACCGCTCGATCACGCGGCCTTGCATAAGTTGGCGGCGCAATTGGGTTCGGACGTTCCGTTTTTTCTTCAGACCGGTCCGGCGCTGGGGGTCGGAAGAGGGGAGCAAATCCAGACCCTCGCTCCCTTTCCCGCTCTGACGGGCGCGGCGATCTTGCTCATTCATCCGGGGTTTGGCGTGGCCACCGCTTGGGCGTACCAAAACTTGGCGCGTTATCCCCAAGCCCTGAACGGGGAATCCGGCCGGGCGGCGCGCATGCTGGAAAAACTGAACGGGACTTCACCGGCGGAGGCGTTGCGGGAAGCCTACAATTCGTTGGAAGCTCCGGTGTTGCCCAAATATCCGATTTTATCCCTGTTCCAGGATTTCTTGCGCTCCGAAGGCGCTTTGATGTCCATGATGTCCGGCAGCGGATCGACCACTTTTGCCATCGCCGCGAACCTCGGCGCGGCGGAAACGCTCCATGAGAAGTTCCTGGGGAAATTTGGCGCGAATTACTGGACGGCGGTGGCGGCAATTTAACCGCCAAATAGGAAGCGCCAAAACGAGTGCCGGCGGTTTTTTTCCTGTTGTAATTGGACTTTGATCTGCCCGAGGTTCGATTGCCAGGCGATAAAAATCTGGTGCCATTGGTTTTCCAAAGCCCGCAAGGAAACGTCGTTCATTTCGGTCAGCCCCCGCAAGGATGGCGCCGCGCCCAGCAACGCGTGGATATCTTCCTTGGTGGGTTGCAGGACTTGCAGGGAATAGATGATCGTTTCCAGTTCCTGGGTGATCACGCTTTTAACGTCCAGAAACTGGTTTTCATCGTCCGCGGTGAACTGCTTGGAGCGAGCCAGGTTCACGTAGTAGTTAAACTGTTTCCAGCATTCCAGATGATTCTCCAGGAGCGGGACCATCTGTTCTAGTTTACTCTGGGCCATATAAAGTCGAGACGTTAGGCGCGGTTGGGCTGGATGGGTTTTTCACTGGCCAGTGGCGCAATGAACACGATGGCCCCCCCGCGCAGTTCGCGGGCCGTGATTTTTAACGCGGGATATTGCACATGAATTTCGCTAAAGATCAAGCTTGCCGCTTTGGCGGAGCGAAAGGTTTGCAGCACCAAAGCCGTCAGTTTTTCCATGAATTCCGCCGGGAACGTTTGGGGCAGCGTGGAAGTGAGCACGCGGCCGGTGCGGTCTACCGTGAAACAACCTTCCGTTAGCTTCACCAAAGGCGGGGCGCTGGATTTTAGAAAAAAATTCAGGATTCCCATTGTTGCTTAATCTGATTAAAGGTTGCCTGCCGCTCGCTCGCGGGGGTGGATTTGTCGAACGCCACCGCGAAATCAAACCCGCCATGCCGGGCCATCAGAACTTGATGTTGCAAGGTGGTGGCATCCAATTGGCGCAAATCCCCCACGCCCCATTCCTCGCCGAGCGCCTGGAATTTGGCCAATGTTTGCGCCAGCCATTTCGCCATGGTTTCCGCGGAATCGAGCGCCCAGGCATCCGAAATGACGCCGGTGTCACGGGTGGAGACCAAGCCGAATTGAACTCCGTCGAACCGGCGCAACGCGCGCGATGCCTCGCCCTCGGCCGGTTTATCGCCCGCTTGGAGCGCGTTGGGGGTCGATTCGTCAATCGCTTGGGCGCTGGCGAGGAGCAGGCCTTGGTTGGAGTTGTGGATACTACGCTGACGTTCCGGTTCGGCGGGCAAGATTTCAAAATTGCCCGTTTTCCAGGATAAAATCCGGCGAAAAGCGTCTTCGCCGCCCACGCCGGGCACTTCAGCGTCGATGATTTGCCCGTCGATGAACCAAATCGAGCCATCGCCCGCGGGGCCGCGAACCCGCAGCACGGCCGAGCTTTGGCAAAGACATTCCAATTGGATGATATCGACCAGGCTTTTCTGTTGGATGCCGCGGAAGCCGCTTTGGCTTTGCTGCTCCAAATCCAGCAGCGATTCGATGCAATCCAGCAGTCGCTGGCTTTCTTCCGTGCATTTCGGTTTGCCAATGAACAAATCGACGCCCATCGCATAGGCGCGAATGCGATATTGCTCGTCGACGAGCCCGGTAATGATCACCGTGCGCAGATGCGGAAACTTGCGGCGCACAATGGCCAGCACTTGCAAGCCATCCATGCTGGGCATTTTTAAATCGCAAACCAGGACCGCATAGGCCACCGATTCCAACATCGCGATCGCCCGGGCGCCGGAATGGGTGGTATGCACTTCGGGATGGCTGGGTAATTCCGATAATATTTCCCGGTACATAGCCAGGAACTCGGGCTCATCATCCACCAGAAGTATGAACGGACGTTCAGGCATTAAACTTTCCCTTTTGCTTTCATTTAGAATATTTTAAGAAAAATTGCAAGCCCGGCAATTGGCGCACCCGGTTTTTGAGCGTTTCTCTTCCCGGCCCGCGACGGCGCGGCGCGCCGGATAGAAATCCTCCCCCCCCGAGCCTTAATTTGAGTTTCTTAACCCGTTTGTAACTTGTTCTCATTATGGACGACATGGTCCTTGAGTATTTGTATGGCAATAGGTTGTGTGATTCGTGCGCGACCCAGCCCTAGGATGCTATGTGCGATGACGTAAAAAATTGGACGCTGGCCGACCGGGAGGAAGTGGCCCGCGCGGCCTATTTGCTTTGGGAACGGCATCGGTACCCCACCGGTCGCGATCGGGAGTTTTGGCTGCAAGCCGGGAGGAAGTGCCCGTTTGCGCCAATGGCGGCGCTGCCCAGCCGGGTGAATGTCGCGCTAGTTGAAGCCCCAAGCGCGGGCGCGTCCGCGCGGTTTCAAGCAGCCACAAGGAATCCGCAAGCCACATCCCATTCCCGGATCGTCCGCCGAGCGCGTCGCTAATGGCCGACTTCCTTAGGTGTTTACAGTTCAGTCCTCGGGGTAACCCCGTTCACATAATGCACGCCAAAATACTGGTTGTTGATGATGAGTCCGACATGGTGGATTTAGTCGCGTACAATTTACGCCGCCGCGGGCACCTCGTGTTCACCGCCGCCACCGGTCAGGAGGGAATTGCTTGCGCGCGCCAAGAGCATCCAGACCTGATCATCTTGGATGTCACGCTATCGGATATGGACGGCGGGGCCATTTGTGAGTTACTCCAAAAATCCGAAAATACGGGCACTATCCCGGTGTTGATGCTATCGAATATGGTGGCGGAAGGCGTGCCGTATCGCGGCGGCGATGGCTTTCTGCGCAAGCCGTACAAACTGCAAATTTTACTGGATCAAATCGAAGAAATGCTCTCCGCCCATACTTCGCGCGAAAACCTGCAAAGGGTTCGCATGATGGCGATGATGTGAGCGCGGCGCGGGTCCAATAGGTGTGGGCAGGCGCAACTCAAGCCGGGCGGTTAAATCGCGTGGCGTCGCCGCCAAATCGCTCGCCATTTCCCCCGGTATTATCTAGGCTATTCGCGTGTCGCCGCCCTACGGATTTGAATTGGATTGGATCGCCGCTTTTCAAAATGGCGGAGCGTTTCGGCTGGTCATGGTCTGCCTGAGCTTCTTTGGCTCCGAAGTCTGTGTTTGCGTCGTGCCTTTCGTCTATCTGGTGTTTTCTCGGTCGGCGGGGCAGCGGCTGTTTCTCTTGTTTGCCGTTAGTGGGTTGGTGCAGCAAGCGCTGAAGCTTGCCTGGCAGGGGCCTCGCCCGTATTGGCTGGATGCGCGGATCAAAGCGCTCGATGAAGCGGGCGGCTTTGGCATGCCTTCGGGGCATGTGCAATCGGCCGTTGTGATTTGGTCTTACGTGGCGCGGATCTCGTTATTACCTAAAATCTGGCTGGCCGCTTTGGCGCTGGTATTACTCGTGGCGGTGTCACGGGTGTATTTGGGGGTGCATTTTATTAGTGATACGGTGGGCGGATTGCTCACCGGCGGCCTGGTGCTTTGGGGCTTTATCCGCTGCGAAGCGGCCGTTGCCAGGCAACTTGCTGGAGCCACCTTTAGGCAACGTCTTGGCTGGGCCTTAGGCTCCACTTTGGTACTGCTAGCCATCGGGTTGGTCGTACAAATGGCGGCGGGTGGCCCGGTGCGGTATCTAGCGCCCGATGGCTTGGTAGCCAAAGCGCAGCGTCCGAGCGGTTTGTTTCTGTCGATTGGCATGTGGTCAGGCGCTGCTTTAGGGATGGTTTTCGCCCGTCGCTGGGCACCGTTCGAGGTTGGGGGGGCTTTATGGAAACGCGGGTTGGCCTTGATAGTGACGCTGGGCGGCGTTTGGGTGATTCGTAAGATATCCCGCTGGGTGCCGGACACGGAGGTTCGTTCGCTTCAATGCCTGCTGGGATTTTTCTATGGGCTCGGGCTTAATATCTGGATGGTATTTTTAGCCCCTCTCGGTTTTATTAAACTAAAATGGTTGGCTCGGGTGGCGGAGTCGGAATTGAAATAAACCTCATTATCTTATTAATAATAAGTTAGATATATCAAATTGTATCCTTTTAAAACTCCGGTGCTTGACAGGAAGTTAGGCGAGGCTTACATTGTTTTACATGACGAATAAATGCCCTTTGGTTCATGCTGGCACCCTATGAGTGACACGGCTGATTTAAGCTCCAGTTTGGAGGATTACTTGGAGGTGATTTTTCACTTGGTCGCCGAAAAACAAGTCGCGCGAGTCAAGGACATCGCCAAGCTGATTAACGTCAAAAATTCCTCCGTCACGGGGGCTTTGCGTTCGCTGGCGGAGAAGGGGCTGATCCATTACGCTCCGTACGATGTTGTTACGCTGACTCCGAAGGGCAAAGACACGGCGGCCGACGTGGTGCACCGACATAGCGTGTTGCGGGATTTTTTCACCCATGTGTTGGCGGTGGATGCCGAAGAGGCGGACAAGGCGGCTTGCCGGATGGAGCATTGCATTTCGCCGGTCATCTTGGAGCGGTTCGTGCAATTTAGCTCCTATATCAATCATTGCCCACGCAATAGCGCCCAATGGGTGCAAGGCTTGGGCTTTCGCTGCCGCCATGAACTAAGCGCCGGTAGTTGTGAAAAGTGCCTGGCTGCGCTGGGCACCGAGGCTTGCCCGCCGTTTTCCCATTCTGAAGACACCCCTATGACGACAACCTCATTGCATTTGTTAGCACCGGGCCAAAAGGCCAAAATCACCAAAATCCGGGCCCAGGGCGAAATGAACAAACGCCTTCTGGAAATGGGCATTCTCCCGGGAAGCCTCATCGAGATGGAACGGGTGGCGCCACTGGGCGATCCGATCCAAATCAAAATCAAAGGGTATCACCTGACCTTGAGAAAAGAAGAAGCGGGCGGCATCGAGGTGGAATTAGTGGCGCCCCAGGCCGCGGCCAGTAAACCCTAATCCGGCCATGACTCTCCAGAAATTGGCCCAACTCACGCCCGGCCGCCTGGGCCGCATTGTCGCGGTGGACACGGGAGCGGAAACCCAAAACCGGCTCGCCGCCTTAGGCTTGGTGCCCGGCGAAGTCATCGAACTGCTGCGCGCCACCCCCAACGGGCCCTATGTGATCGCCTTCAGGCAAAGCCGGTTAGCCCTGCAATGGGAATTGGCCCAAGGCATTTCGGTACGCGCGTTGTAAATTTTTTTCAAATTAATGTTAGTTGTTCCTAATATGATTAGAGATGTGAAACATTGCCCGCCGATTGAGTCGGACCGTCCGCTGGCGACTTCGACCCAACCCCTCGTGGTGGCGCTGGCGGGCAATCCTAATTCCGGTAAGACTACCCTATTTAACCGCCTGACCGGCGCCCGGCAGCACGTGGGCAATTACCCCGGAGTCACGGTTGAACGCAAGGAAGGGGCCTGCCATCGGGGCGGGGTGCCGCTAAAAATCGTGGATTTGCCCGGCACGTACAGCCTCACCGCTTTTTCCGTCGAGGAGAAGGTCGCGCGCAATTTCATCGTCGAAGATCGTCCGGACGTGGTGGTGGACATTATCGACGCCACCAATTTGGAACGTAATTTGTACCTGGCGGTGCAATTGCTGGAATTGGGCGCCCCCTTGGTGTTGGCGTTTAATTTGTGCGATGCCACCCAGCAATCGGGCATCCAGTTCGATCTGACCAAACTCTCGGCCAGCTTTGGGGCGCCTATAGTCCAGACTTCGGGCAAAACGGGAGACGGCCTGGATGTGCTCTTGGGAGCTGTGGTGGAACGAGCCCGGCATCGCCAGGAGTGGAGCGGCAAGACGGTGAATTACGGGCCGGTGGTCGAGCGGGAAATCGCGAGCCTAGGGGCCGTGCTGGCGGCGGCGGGCGCCGGGCAGGAGGCGTTGCGCTGGCTCGCCATCAAGTTGCTGGAAAACGATCCGGATTTGATCGCTCGCTATACGCACCCCCCCGTGGTGGAAGCCTTGGCGCAAAGCCGGGCCAGGATAGAACGGGAGACGGGCGAGGAGGCGTCGTCGCTGATCGCCGGCGCTCGTTACGCCTTCATTGCGGCGGCTTGTCAGGATACCGTGCAAGCGCCCGCGGCGGCGCGGCGGACGATGTCCGACCGTATCGATGCCGTGGCCACCCATCGTTTTTTCGGACTCCCCTTGTTTCTTGGGGTGATGTATTTGGTGTTCCAATTAACTTTCACCGCCAGCGCGGCGCCCATGGATTGGATCGAAGGCTGCTTTGGCTGGCTCGGCGGGGTGGTGGGTGCCTGGTGGCCTGAAGGAGCGGAGAGCCCGCTGAAATCGTTGTTGACGGACGGGCTCATAGCGGGCGTCGGTGGGGTGCTGGTTTTCATGCCGAACATTCTGTGCCTCTTCCTGGCGATCGCCATTTTGGAAGATTCCGGTTACATGGCGCGCGCGGCGTTCAT
>DBTJ01000006.1 GCA_002306985.1 Verrucomicrobia bacterium UBA1319 | reverse complement strand
GTGGCGGCGGGCCCCCCGCCGTAAGTGCCTTCATGCGGCTCGTCCAGGACGACGGAGATGCACAGCTCGGGCTTGTCCGCCGGCAGAAAACCGATGAACGAGGAGAAATATTTACCATCCAAATACACTTTGCCGTTGTTCTTTTTCGCGGTGCCGGTTTTGCCCGCGACCGTGTAATTCTCCATGCGCACTTTGCGGCCGGTGCCGTTGGTGGAAACCACGGTTTTGAGGGCGGTCACCATTTGCCGGGCCGTTTCCTCGGAGCAAATCCGGCGGACTTCTTGCGGCTCGAATCGCATCCTCACCGTGCCTTCGGAGTCTTCAAAGCGATTCAGAATCTGAGGCTTCATCAAGCGGCCCTGGTTGGCGATGGCGCTCATGGCCATGACCATTTGGATGGGCGTGGCGGCGACTTCATGCCCCATCGGGATGCGCGAGATGGAGATTTTTTCCCATCGTTCCACCGGCTTCAGGATGCCTCTCACTTCGCCGGGCAAGGCAATGCCGGTGTAATCGCCGAAGCCGAAGCCGCGGATATATTTATATAGCGACTCAGCGCCCATTTTCATGCCGATTTTGGCCGAGCCGATGTTCGAGGACTTGGTGATGATTTGTTCGACGGTCAGATTGCCATAGCGCTCGTGATCGTGCAAAATGTGGCCCGCGAAATAAAACTGCCCATTCTCGCAAAAGATGTTCTCGTGGAGCGAGACATCCTTGTCCTCCAGCGCGCCGGTGACCACGACGATCTTGAAAGTGGATCCGGGTTC
Source organism: Verrucomicrobia bacterium UBA1319 (assembly GCA_002306985.1). Lineage (GTDB taxonomy): Bacteria > Verrucomicrobiota > Verrucomicrobiia > Limisphaerales > UBA1319 > UBA1319. The sequence continues at coordinate 37,532 of DBTJ01000006.1, read as the reverse complement.
GGAGGTGTCGCAAATAACGCGATTGCGCCGGGTATCCGGCGTGAATTCACCGGCCCGGTTCGGATCGAAATTGGGCCAGGTGGCCATGGCCAGGATTTCGCCGGTGGCCGGGCGCACCACGATGGCGGAGGCGCTGATAGGATGGTGTTTGGCCACCGCGGCCGCCAATTCAGTTTCCACGATATACTGCACGCGCAGGTCGATGGTCAGCACGGCGTTTAGGCCCGGTTTGGGGGCCACGTCTTGCACTCGCCAGACCGGGATTTCCTGCTTTTTGTCATCCGTTTCCGTCATGACCCAGCCCGGAATGCCGGTCAAAACCTTGTTCAAGGAAAACTCGCAGCCTTCCTTGCCCACCATTTCCCGGGGGGCTTCCTTGAGCGTGTCGCGCTCAACTTCACCGACAAATCCCAGGATGTGCGAAGCCAGGGTTTTATTGGGATACTCGCGTAATTGATCGTCTTGGGAGAAAATCGCGCGCTCGCGCAATAGTTTATAATAGGGCCGGTCGCGCTTGGGCAGCGTGGCGAAGTCGATGCCCAAGGTCGCGTTGGTCATGGCCCGCTGGATCATTTCCCATTCCTCGACCTTGATTTTTTGCTTCAGGACCACGTAGCGGTCGGAAGTGATTTTGCCATTTGCGTTGGTAAAGTAACGCAGTTGCAATTGCTGGACGATTTGGGCCGGGCTTTTGCCCAGGATCGGCGCCAGCACCGCCGCCACTTCTTCCTGGCGGTTGCCGATGTTGGTGTTGCAGATCAGGGTGGGATCGGCGCAAACGTTTTTGACGAGTTTACTCGCCGCCAGCAAATTGCCGCGCACATCGCGGATTTCCCCGCGCGGGGCGGGGCGGAAATACGTGCGCTGGGTATTGGCGCGCGCGCGCGGCAATAATTCGTCATGGCGCAGCACCTGGAGATCCACCAGGCGGAAACCCGCGGCGGTGAACGCTACCAGCAAGGCTGTGAAGAAGAGCCACAACCGTCGTTTGGGGGGTGTGTTTACCATGGCTCATCGGCGCCCGCGCGCGGGCGCGTTGTTTTCAGGAACCGTCCGGCTTGTCCTGGGCGGGAAAGCGATCCCGGGAGGCGTTGACGACACCTCGACAAGCCGGACGATTTGTTCAGGCTGGGCGGGGACCAGCCCTAAATTCATTTGTTTGACGCGGCTCTCGATCGCCGGCACTAACCGCAAGTGATCCAAATCCGAGCGCAACGCCTGGTTTTTGCCGCGCAACCGTTGCAATTCCTTTTCGTAGCTTTTCTTGGTATCCGCCAGCACGTGGATCTGCTTTTGCTGCCACAGGTAGCCGACCCCAATCGCGCCCGCGACGCCACAGGCCATCAATACTTTGATGGCCGGGATAAACGTGGCCGAGAGCGATTGTTTGTCGCGATTATTCACCGGGCAACCTTTCAAAAATCCTCAACTGGGCGCTGCGCGATCGAGGGTTCGCCGACTGTTCCTCCTCGCTGGGCGCCACCGCTTTGCGGGTGACTATCAACAGCTTCGGGGCGCACGGCTCCCGCAATTCCGGCACATCCACCCCGGCGGGACAGCGGTATGGCAGCGCCAGCGCGCGGCCAAACCCTTTCACCATGCGATCCTCGCCCGAATGGAACGTGATGACCGCTAGGCGACCGCCGGGTTTCAACCGACTCCAAATCGCCGCCAAGCCTCGTTCCAATTGGCCTAGCTCATCGTTCACCGCCATTCGCAACGCTTGAAAAATCTTCGTGGCGGGATGGGTCCGTTGACCATGCCGAGGCACCACCCGCGCTACCAAATCGGCCAATTGCGCCGTTGTCACCAAGGGCCGATACTTGCGCTCCTCCACGATGGCGCGGGCAATGCGGCGGCTTTCGCGCTCGCCGCCGAGTTCCCAAAAAATCCGGGCCAGCTCTTCCGTTGGCGTGTCGGCCACCAACTGGGCAGCCGTCATATTCTGACGCTGGTCCATCCTCATATCTAGCGGCCCATCCGACTGAAAACTAAAGCCTCGATTTGGGTGGTCTAGCTGAGGGGAGCTTACCCCTAAATCCAGCATAGCCCCATCTAGGCTGTTAGCTTCAATCCATGCCTCCACTTCCCCGAAGGCCCGTTGCTGAATCTCGAACCGTCCGGCAAACGGCGCCAGACGTTCACGGGCCGTTTCAACGGCGACGCCATCGCGATCGGACCCAAGCAGCCGACCCGTTGGGGCGCTCTTCTCCAAAATGGCTGCCGCGTGTCCAGCCCCACCGATCGTGCCGTCGTAATACACTCCCTCCGGGCTTGGCTTCAGCGCCGCTAGCACCTCCGCCACCATCACCGGAATATGGACGTAATTGGACACGAGTCATGGGCCTAAATTTGCGTCCGCCCTAAGCGGAAAAAGCGCGCCGCCAGCCAGTTCAATCCGCCGCGTCGGCCAAATTTTTCAATCGCCGCCACCGGTGACGTGGTGTGCTCGACAACCGAGCCCGCCGGACGCCGCCGGACGACATCGAAGTCTCCGTCGCTCAAATCGTTGCGCACCACTCTCACGGCTTCCAGGCTGAGTTCCGTTTGCCGTGGACGTTCGCCTGCGCGGACGGTGGATTGAAACCCGGGCTGGTTCGCCACCCGCGCCGCCGCGGGGGCCGGCCGTTGGACGGTTACGGGTTGCGCCGATTCCAGTCGGACGGATGGGGTTTCGACGGGCGCAGTCATCAGGGGCGCCGCGGTTGGCGGCGTGATGCCGCGGGTAGCGTCAGCGGGGTTAAACCGGGGCAGCCACCCTTCGCGCGCGATCCGGTAAGGACTGGGCGAGTCCTTCACGCCCGAGAAACTCTGGCTTACCGAGAGAAAATGCAGAAGATTCATACGCGCACCTTCGATCATCACTTTTCCAGCCGCCACACGCGGCCAACACCATTCACATCCACCATCAACTCAGCAATTGAAACACATCCGGCGCCAAAGTTTCGTCTTCGGCCTTCACGGCCACGTGCCGCTCCGGCGACCAAATCTGGAATCGGTCGAGCATGCCCACTAACACCGCTTCCTTTTCGATTCCCACCGTCTTGGCCATTTCTTCCGGCAGGCAAACCCGGCCAGCTTTGTCCAAGGTCACTTGCGCGGATTTCATCCCGATCAACCGGCGCAAGGCTTGAGCCTTGGGATCCGCAAATGGCATCTGTTTCAATTTGTCCACCAAAGCCCGCCACACAGCGGGAGGCAGCGCAAGTAAACAGGCGTCCTGCTCCGACCCCTTCGGCCACAAAATTAACGTATAAAAAAATTCCGGATCGGCCGGCCTCCACTTGGCCGGTATCTGGAGACGCCGTTTTTCGTCAACGCCATGACGGAAAAACGAACTGTAATAAATCTCCGTATTTTCAGTGGCTGACATTCGGTCGATCGCAGAGGGGAAAATCCGAGGCAATTCCGTGCCTTTCATTTCATCCCACAACGCCCCACACTTTACCACAATGCCCCACTATACCGTCAATCTCGTTTCTGAAAAAAATTGAACACTAGCTGTACACTATTTGTCCACTAGCTTTTCACAGGTTACTCACATGTTATTCACATAAACCTGTGAATAACTTGGTCAGTGGCGGTTTCCTTGCTTCCCCCTTCGCCCCACCAAGGCGGTTTTCCCTTTTATCCGCAGCGGCCGTTTCTCGGCTGGCTGGTTTAGGGGAACCCAGCGTTCTTTGGCGCTATCGCATCATATTTTGCTTCAAGGATGGGGCTGATTGCGGTATATTGCTCTCTCAGTGTGCGTGGGTTAAGCCTTTGATGAGTGTGCGACAAAACCAAAATTATGTCCTCAAAATCACCAAACGACATTCCTTCCTTGCCTTCACCGGCAAGCAACGACAATGGAGCCCGGTTGCGGGAAAGTTCCCCGATGCCCGCCGGGCATAAAATCGAGGTGGCCGAATTGGCCCAGGTAGAAATGGTGGAACTTCATGAGCGGCTCGGCAAATGGGCTTCACCTCAAAGCCGCTTGGGCGATGGCATGCGTGCCCGCGAGATTGATTTGGAATTCCGACGTCCAGGAGGGGCTTTCTTTGTGGCTCGCTCCCAAGGCAAACTGGTCGGCGCCCTCGCCGCCGGTTCGTTGGGGTTGCGCGGGTTGGTGCGCGCCGTGTGGTTTGACGATACGGCGCCCGTCAGCGGGGTGGCTTGGCATTTGTTAAAGGCTGCGCTACATGAATTTGAAGCCGCCCGGATTATGCGGGTGCTGGCCTTTTTGGGGTCTTCCTCCCAATGGGAAAAGGAAGTGTGGAAATCGTGGGGATTTGTCCGGACCGAAGGCACCCGACTGCTGACCTGTTCGGTGGTGGACGCGCGCGGTACCCCGAAATCTTCTCCGGGGGTGCTGATTCGAGCCTTTCAGCGGTCGGAAGCGGGGTTGGTGAGCGAAGCCTTACGCCGCGCGCCCGAGCCGGGATTCGAGATTTGGGAGCGGCAATTGCTCGAATCGATTCCGTTGGGCCGAAACCGGGTGATGTATGTCGCTTGGCGCGATGAAGAACCGGTGGGGGCCTTGATCGGTGGCACTTTTGGCGATCTGGCCACCGTTACCCATCTCTGGGTTCGCGAATCGGAGCGCGCCACCGGCATTGGCCACCATTTGATAAGCCATGCGCTGCTGGCTTTTACCCGGGCCGAAGCGAAACAAGTCCACGTCATGCTTGCCTCCGACTATCTGGCGAGCGCTCCCTTCTGGGCGGCCCTCGGATTTCGCGAAAATCCGGCGGTTGAGTTTGTCGAGCGTGTAAACCAAGACTGACACAGCAGGGGTCGGTTCCGGAAAAGTATCAACCTTAGTTCTGTAAATGGGGAATATTTTTCCGGTTATCCATTTAAAATCAAAGCTATATAGAAAATGTGTCAGTCCGAGATATTTGGGATTACTCATTGCGTTTCAAATGGATCGCGATTCGATATCCAATCGAAAACCGGTAAATATTCACGATTCCGGTACCGACCCTAAATTGTTTTAAACAGGGGTGGGGACTTGATTTTGGTGGGGTGATGCGCCATTTTGGCGGGTCGATGCGGGAGACGCGCTTAGTTTTTATGAAGTTTTTTAAACATTTGAAGACGGCTCTTATGACCGGATGCGCCGCCGGGGTGATGATACCTATGGGAACTCATGCTAACGAAGGGATGTGGTTGTATAACGATCCGCCCCGGCAGATCTTAAAGTCGGTTTACGATTTTGCGCCCACCGATGCCTGGTTGGAGCACATCCAAAAAGCCTCCGTGCGTTTTAACAGTGGCGGATCAGGCTCCTTTGTTTCCGAAGATGGGCTCATCATTTCCAATCACCATGTCGGCGCGGACAGCTTGCAGAAGTTTGGCGACGCCGAGCACAATTACCTGCGCGATGGCTTTCATGCCCTGACTCAGGCGGAGGAGAAGCGATGCTTGGATCTCGAATTGAATGTGCTCATGAGCATCGAGGATGTGACGGAGCGCGTGAACGCCGCCGTGAAGCCGGGCGCGGATGCGGATGCCGCTTTTAAGGCGCGCCGCTCGATCATGGCGGAGATCGAAAAAGAATCGCTGGATAAAACCGGACTGCGCAGCGATGTGGTGACCCTTTACCAGGGCGGACGCTATCATTTGTATCGCTTCAAAAAATACACCGATGTGCGTTTGGTGTTCGCGCCGGAGCAGCAGGTGGCCTTTTTCGGGGGCGACCCGGACAATTTCGAGTATCCCCGTTTTAATTTGGATATTTGCCTGTTTCGCGCCTACGAAAATGGCGAACCCGCCAAAGTTCAGCATTACTTGAAGTGGAGTTCGAGCGGGGTGACGGAAAACGAACTCGTGTTCGTGTCCGGACATCCGGGCAACACCAGTCGCTTGCTCACCGTGGCTGATTTGGAGTATTTGCGGGACTATCGCATGCCCTATACCCTGCAGTTTTTGCATCGCCAGGAGGTGCTGTTGACCGCTTACAGCCAACGCGGCGAGGAGAACGCTCGCCGGGCGCGCGAAACGCTGTTTGGCGTGCAAAATAGCCGCAAAGCGCGCGAGGGTAAGTTTGCGGGTTTGTTGGATCCCCAATTGATGGGCGCCAAACGCGCCGCCGAGGCGAAACTGCGCCAAGCCGCCGCCGCGCAGCCGGAGCTCAAGGATGCCGCCGCCGCTTGGGACCAAATCGAGCAGGCGCAGAAAATCATTAAGGCGAACGCGCGCGATTTCAATTTGCTCGAAGGCGGCCATGGGTTTCATAGCACGCTCTTTAGCATTGCGCGCAGCGTGGTTCGGTCCCTCGAGGAACGGGCCAAGCCCAATGGGGAACGCTTGCGCGAATTTCGCGAATCGAACCGTGAATCGCTCGAATTGAGCCTGTTTTCGGAGGAGCCGCTTTACGACGATTTCGAGCAACTCAAGCTGGCGGATTCCCTTACTTGGCTGGTCGAGCAGTTGGGCAGCGAGCGCGCCGTGGTGCAACGGGTGTTGGCGGGCAAATCGCCACGCGCCCGCGCCGCCGAATTAGTGCGCGGCACCCAGCTGAAAGAAGTCGCGGTCCGGAAGCGGCTGTACGCGGGCGATGCCGCGGGTCTGGCGGCCGCGAAAGATCCCCTGATCGAGCTTGCGTTGGCTATCGATGTCGAAGCGCGGGCGGTGCGCAAAATCATGGAGACTCAGGACGAAGTGAAGCGGCAGGCTTACGCGAAGATTGGCAAAGTGAAATTCGCGATCGAAAAAACGAGCACCTATCCCGATGCGACGTTCACGTTGCGGTTGGCGTTTGGCACCGTCAAAGGGTACGTCGAAGAGGGCGCGCAAATTCCTTACCAGACCGCGATGGCGGGGCTTTACGAGCGGGCGGACAGTCATAAGAACCAGCCGCCCTTCGACTTGCCTCAACGCTGGATCGATCGTAAAGCCAAGCTGGATTTGAGCACACCGTTCAATTTCGTGAGCACCGCCGACATCATCGGCGGCAATTCGGGCAGCCCGGTGGTAAACCGCCAGGGTGAGTTTGTGGGGATCATCTTTGACGGCAATATCCAATCCTTGGTTTTAGATTACATTTATACCGAGGAAGTGGCGCGAGCGGTCTCCGTGAACTCCCAGGCGATCCTGGAATCTTTGCGCAAAGTTTACGATGCCGAAGACATTGCCGGTGAATTGACGGGCAAGCCGATGCATCCCTAAATTAGCCGCGTGACGCAGCTGGCGGCCGGTGAATGCCGCCAGCTAAAATGGGTTGAGCGCCGGATTCGATCGCTGACGAACCCTGGACTATGGCAATAAATGGATTTTTGTCGGGATGGTTTTTAATCGGGCTGCTCGCCACCGGTTGGGTGAGAGCTGCTTTAGGGACTCTCGTGCTATGGAATCTGACGCGCAATGAATCTACCGCCCACCGTTCCTCGACGCTGGTTGCGGTCCAGGGGATGTGGCTAGTAAGCTGGACACCGGGAAACGGTTTCAGGAGGCGGTGGATTGGAGCCCTCAAACGGCGCGGCTGGTATTTGAGCAAATTGAGGGCTTTCACTTTCAGATGGTCAGCCGGGGAGTGGAGAATTTCCGAAACCCTCCTTCAGAAGCGGCTCTCAACCGTGGAATACTCCCTGTGCCCGCGCGGAGCTGGGCTTATCTAAGGATGCTATGATTCCAGAAGTTCATGCCGCGCCAGCCGCCACTTTGCGGGTCAGCGAGATCTTCCTTAGCCTTCAAGGCGAGAGTAGTTTCGCGGGTTTGCCGTGCGTTTTTGTCCGGCTGGCGGGCTGCCATTTGCGCTGCTCCTATTGCGATACCGCGTATGCTTTCACCGATGGTGAAACGCAAACCCTTGAAGCGGTGCAAGCGGAGGTGTTGCGGTTGGCGCAGCCGTTTGCCAACGCGCCCGGGGGGAAGCGTATGCCATTGGTGGAGCTGACCGGCGGCGAGCCTCTCCTGCAAGCCAATTCCCTGCCTTTGATGCGCTGGCTGTGCGATCAGGATTTCACCGTGCTTTTGGAAACTAGCGGCGCGTTGGATATTACGGCGGTGGATCCTCGGGTGCATCGCATCGTAGACCTGAAATGTCCCGGCAGCGGTGAGGCGGATCGTAATTGTTGGGAGAACATACCCGCCCTCAGAACGGCCGATGAAATCAAATTCGTCATCAGCTCGCGCCAAGATTATGCTTGGGCAAAAGAAATCCTGCGCCGCTTCGCCTTTCCCGGTCCGGTTTTATTTTCCTGCGTCGCGCCCTTAAAAACCTCGCCTACCAACGGAGTTTTAAAATCCGTTCCGCCAGGGCACGATCCGATTACGCGGCGCGAATTGGCGGAAAGCATCGTGCGCGATGGCTTGGCCGTGCGTTTTCAAATTCAATTACATAAGGAAATTTGGCCTCCTGACGCGCGCGGGGTGTGAAAAGAAATTTTTAAATGCCATCAACTCTCCAGCTTTTGCGACAGTATGAGTCGCGCAATGTGACGTTTATCGAGGCGGACGGCTCGTGGCCGATTATTTGGGAGCGGGCCAAGGGCATGCGGGTTTGGGATGCCGCGGGCAAAAGCTATTTGGATTTCACGGCGGCCTTCGGGGTCGTGGCGGCGGGGCATGCCAATCCCCGGGTGGTGCGCGCGGGCCAGCGGCAATTGGCGCGTTTGCCGCATGCCATGGGCGATGTGCACCCCCATGCTTTGAAGGCGGAATTGGCGCAAGCGTTAAGCCGGCTGACTTTTGGCCGTTGGCGGCGGACGGGCCGGATCAAAGCGGTGGCGGGCGGTAAAACCGTGTTTGGCAATTCCGGTTTCGAAGCGGTGGAGGTCGCGCTTAAGACGGCCATGCTAGCCACCGGAAAGCCGGGGGTGGTGGCCTTTCACGGGGCTTATCATGGCTTGGGCTATGGAGCGTTGAACGCCACTCACCGGGAGTGTTTTCGTTCCCCGTTTCGGAAACAATTGGCCGAATTCGCCGAGTTCGTGGACTTTCCCGCGCAGCCCGAACAATTGCCCGGTATGGAGCGAGTTTTACGACGGTTACTTAAGACCAAAGCGATCGGGGCGGTTTTGGTGGAACCGATTCAGGGACGAGGCGGCATGCGGGTGCCGCCGGAGACGTTTTTGCCGCGATTGCGCCAGTTGTGCGACGCCTCCGGGACGTTGTTGATTCTGGATGAGATTTACACGGGTTTTGGCCGCACCGGCCGCTGGTTTGCCTGTGAGCATTCCCGCGTGGTGCCGGACCTCATCTGCTTGGGAAAAGGGCTCACCGGCGGGTTTCCCTTGTCAGCCTGCGTCGGGCGAGCGGAGCTCATGGATGCGGCTTGGCCAGCCGCCACTGGCGAGGCTATCCATACGAGTACTTTTCTGGGAAATCCCGTGGGTTGCGCCATGGCGCTGGCGGAAATCGAAGAAATCCGGCGCCAAGATCTGCCGCGTCACAGCGAACGTTTAGGCCGGGTGTTTTTGTATCTGCTGCAAACCCTGGCGGCCCGTTTTGCCGTGATCCGCGAGGTGCGCGGGCAAGGCTTGATGGTGGGAGTCGAGTTTGCCGACGCGCCGGGAATGTCCGCCGGGGCTTTATGCCTGCGCTTGGTCAAGCGCCTCCTACGAGCGGGCTACCTCGTATTACCCGATGGCGCGAGGGGCGAAGTGCTGGCCTTTACGCCCCCTTTGATCGTGAGTGAAACGCAGCTCCGCCGCCTGTGCGGGGCGCTGGCTCAGGCGTTGGTAGCCGAAGGGCAAGTTTCGGCCTAAAACTCAGGTTGCGCAAAACGCTCGCCACCGCGCGCGGGCTGTTTTATTGTCCGGGCCGTATGAAGATGTCCGAAATGAAAGAGTTGTTGGCGGCGCGCCAGATCCAGCTGACGAAGTCGCTCGGGCAAAACTTCATGCACGATGCCAACCAGTTGCGCCGCATTATCGAGGCGGCGGAGCTTACGCCCCAGGATCGCGTGCTGGAAATCGGCCCGGGTTTAGGGCCGCTCACCGAATTATTGCTGGCGGGCGCGGGCGAAGTGCTGGCAATCGAGCAAGACCAAAGGCTTGTCGAAGTCTTGCGGGATCGGTTTGCGGGGAAAACGAATTTCACTTTGGAAAACGACGATGCCGTGGCGTACCTGACGCGCGAGGCGCGGAATTGGTCCGGCTGGAAAGTCGTTTCAAACCTGCCTTTTTCCGTGGCCTCACGCATCATTGTGGATTTAGCGTGGGCAGAATTTCGGCCCGAACGGATGGTGATCACCTTGCAGTACGAAGTAGCCCTGCGGGTGCGGGCTTCGGCGGGCAATCCCCATTACGGGCTACTCGGTTTGCTGATGCAGCTGAACTATGAGCCCAAAGGTTTTTACCGTCTGCCCGCCGGGTCATTCTTTCCCCGTCCGGAGGTGGATTCGGCTTGCATCGTGCTGCGGCTCAGGCCGAACCCTCCATTGGATGCCATCCAAGAAAAAGCGTATCGTGGATTGATCAAAACCGGTTTTTCACAGCGTCGGAAGATGATGCTCAAGCTGCTAAAAGGGCGCTGGCCGGAAGCGCGATTGTTGGAGGCTTTTGAAAAGCTCAAGCTTTCGCCGCAAATCCGGGCCGAACAAGTATCGCGGGCCACCTTTATCGAGTTGGCCCGTTTGTTGGCTCAAGTCCCCAGCCAGCCCGGCCCGGAACTGGAAGATGCGGCGGAAAATAGCCAGTTGCCATAGTGAGGCAGGCCGATGGCGCGAATTCGCTGTTGGGGTGTAACCGGAGGCCGTTGGTAGCCGTTTAGAGTCCTAGTGAAAGATACGTTTATTGTGGTGATGCGGCGCCCAGAGTTTCGTTCCGGCTTCCGATCAACCTGGCGGATGCGAAGACCATGAAAGCAAGCCGGTCATGCCCGTGCAAGCTACTGATTTAGCTGACTTTCGGCAAACCAGCCCCGAACACGCGATGGGGGAATTCGATTTAGCGACGGTTATACGGCGCGCGCGCGAAGGGGAGCCTGAGGCTGCCAGCGTGTTGATCGAAAGGCTTTATCCCCTGGTCATACGTATCGTGCGCTCCCATCTTCCTAAGCGCATGGCGGAGGAGGATTTGGCGCAGGACGTGTTTCTTAAACTATTATCGCGCTTGTCCTTGTACGAAGCGCGCGCGGAGATTCCATTCGAGCATTGGGCGTCGCGATTAGCGTGTCGAGTCTGTTTGGATGCCTTGCGCGCGGAGCGGCGGCGGCCCGAGTTGCGTTTGTCAGATTTAACCGAGGGTGAGGCGGCCTGGGTGGAGTATTTCAACGCGGCACAGGACGCACCGCCCGACACGTCCCCGGAAGAGGCGCGTGAAATTGTGGAGCGGTTGCTGGCCCAGCTTTCACCCGCTGACCGGTTGGTGTTGAGTTTACTGGATTTGGAGCAACGGTCCGTGAAGGAAATCAGCGAACGCACGGGCCTGAGCATGACTTTGGTGAAAGTGCGGGCGTTCCGCGCTCGGCGCAAGTTGCGGTTATTGGCGCGGCAATTATCAGAGGCTGAAAAATAGAGGTCTATTATGAGCGAATTCGATCGACGGTGGCAGGCGGGGGTACGGCGTGCGCGCCAGATGGCGCCAGTTTTGACGCCCATTCCAGCCGGATTTGTCGCCCGGGTTCTTTCCCGGCGGGCGGCGATGGAGCATAGCGAGGGCGCGAACGCCGGGATCGATGTCTGGATTCGGCTGGCGACGCGCGCCTTGGCGGGGGCGTTTGCCATATTAATGGTCATGGTCGCGCTGGAATGGCGCGATACGAAATCCACCACCATCGGTTTCCCGCACGTGGAGCATTCCGTGGCGCAGGCCTTTTGGATTTTATGAACCCATTTCGATATTGGAAAATCGCCCTCTGCCTACTGGCCTTGGCGGGAGTCAGTGGTTTGGTGGGCGGATTTATTGGTCTGCGCATGGCGAAGCAACGGCTTGAACAGCGGGATAATCCGGAGTCATGGAACGAGTCCGCCATGCGGACCTTCGAGCGCACCGTTAATCCCACGGCGGAACAGCGCGTCAAAATTCAAGGGTTTCTCGAACAAGCGGTGGACGATCTCAAGGCGATTCGGGCGGACGCCATTTCGCGAAGCACGAACGTGGTTTGGAAGCTGGTGGGCGAGGTCGAGAAAGAGTTGGCGCCGGAGCAAAAGGCGGCGTTCGACAAAATGAAGCCGAGCCAGCAGGATGTAACCTCGCTTGAGGTGTTGCGGGTGGAAAAAAAACCGTGAACTTGGCCTGTAACCGCCGCTGCGGATCCGGCGTTATGACTTGCGTAACCGAAATATGGTTAAAACCCAAAATGATTAATAACATGAAGCGAATCATCCTTTCCTTGTTGCTAATGGCGAACGTTCATGGCCTTCAGGCCCAAGAAGCCGTAGCTCGCGAAGACGCCTTGAAATACGCGTTTAGCGCGGCGCTGGATTTGAAGCAAATGCTCGGTACGCCGATCCCGACCGATCCCGACGTCAAACGGCCCGCGGTGGTCAAAGACGGCGAGTATGGCGGCATGATCCTTCCGGAGACCAAACTTTCGGCGGCCGTTTTGGAAAAGAGCGGCAAGGAAGTCGTGCCGGTGGGCCAGCTTTGGCTCCATAAACTGGCGCCCTTGGTGGATGGACAGGTTACCTCGCAGAGCAAGCTATTGATCGCCCGGGTGCAATTGCCCGAAGGAGAGGCCTCGGGTCCGGTGCTCACGCTGGCGCTTCAGAAAAAGGCGGATGGCACCGCCGAATTGCTCGTCTACGGAAAGGATAAAGAGCCGCTCTTCCGCGTGCCGGCCAAAAGTATTAGCGGCCAGGATAACGGTCTTGAGTTTGCCGCCGAACGGCGCAATGACAGCGGCTCCCTTACCCTCAAAATCGCGGGAAAATATGAGGCTTCGTTTGCCGTGACGGATCCGGACCGGTTTTGAACCACGCCGCCTTTTAAACGCCTCGCGCGACCTCGACTCGCGCGGGGCGTTTCGGTTTTTACTAATTCACTCGATTTACCAGATTCCGGTAATCCCGCGGCGTGAGCTGCATGCGCTTGCGGAATTGACGATGGAAATTGGCCAGGTTGGAAAACCCGCAAGCCATGGCAATGTCGGTAATCGATTGCTGGTCTTCGGCCAGCATTCGGCAGGCGCGGCCCACGCGTAATTCGTTAATGAAATCAGGCAAGGTCTTACCGGTGCGGGTTTTGAAGTAACGGCTAAAACTCACCGGCGCCAAATTCACCAAGCGGGCCAGGTCGTCGCGGTGCAGTTCCTCGTCCAAATGCTTGATGATATGACTGCAAACTTGGCTCAGGCGCTGCTCATCCACCAGGTTGACATCGGGCATGAAACCAGCGGACGCGACGGACTCTAATTCGCTGGAACTAGCCAAAAGATCGAGGATTTCCAACAACTCGATAATGCGGATTAAGCCGGTTTGAATCGAAATCGACTTCATTTTTGCCGCCACCAGGGCGCGCGTCTGTCCATTCACCTGCAAGCCGCGTTTGGCTTGGGTAAAAAGTGTGCGCACGGGTTTCAGTTCCGGCAATTGCAGAAAGGAGTCCCCCAGGAAATCCTCCCGAAAATTCAGCGTGATGAAATGGATATTGCCCAAAGGCTTCTGACCGAAATCATCATGGTGCCAGAGGTGCGGTAAGTTGGAGCCGACTAAGACGAGATCGTCGGGCTGCAAGTAAGCGATGCTATCCCCTACAATTCGGTAGCCTTGGCCGCTGATAAAAAGGGATAATTGCAGTTCCGGGTGAACGTGCCAGGCAATGTCGAAAGCGGGTTGAAATCGTTCCTTGCACGCGAACGATTGCCCCGCTTTTTGTTCGATTATTTCCAATATCGGTTTCATCGATTTGTATCCTATTAATCGCGTGCGCTATAGCTATGCATCTGTTGCTGCGGCTAGTATGCGCTTTTTAGGCTCAAGCCGCAAGAGGCGTATGTCATAAAAGTATCGAAACTGGATATCACGGGTGTAGCGCGCGGGACGCGCATCCCTATATATTGCCAACATCTTAACTCGGGAATGGACTGTGGCAGAGGTGGGAAAATGGTGCCACGGGGTTGCTTGGGGTGCGTTGTGAAGCGTTTGGATTATGGCTCCTTCGTGTCGGCTGGATTGCGGTTGCGAGGCGATGGTGTTATTAGGTTTGGTAGAAGGGGTCTAGCAGGGCTACCGCATTTAAGGCGAGCGTTCCCGAGAATGGATAGGAATTGTATCCTGTGAACTGTGGGAAAAAATCAAACCAACCTGTAAAAACGAAATAAATCATGAACAAACCTGTACTTAGCAAAGCAGCGGCCCGGGCCGGTGTGTTGTTGTCTGGTGTTTGCCTCGCGGCAAACGCTTTGGCGGCGTCTACCCCATTGCTGGATTTCAGCTTTAACGAAGGCACTGGCACCAACGTGACCGATTCCGCTAGTAAGTTAGTTGGCACGTTGGGTATCGTCCCGGATGACACCATTAATCCGGTGGTAGTCGCCGGTTCACCCGCCGGTACCGCTTCCGATAAAGCCGTCAGTTTGAATGTCGGAAATAGCACCGGCCAAGGGTTCCTTTTTGTGGATGATAGCGACAGTCCGATCATGTCGACCCTGGCCACCAATGCGTTCACTATCGAAACTTGGGTTAAGATTGACCCGAGCGATGTGCGGGAGTACGAGGGCTTGGGCGGGTATGGCAGTTCCATTAAACTAGGGCTCCATAATGGGTATATTCTTTTTACCTTGCTGGGCATTGTTGACATCGAGAGTACGTTATACGTCGGAGCTGATGATACGTGGCATCATGTGGCGGTGGCTTGGCAGCCAGGCGTAGGCGCTACCTTCTTCCTGGATGGTGGCAACGAAACCTCGATGGCGGATACCAATTCCCCGCGTGCGTTTAGCAACAATTACCTTGTCATTGGCGCGGAAACCGTCGGCGGGAACACCGCGCAAGCGAGTTATGATCGTTTTCGCATCCATAAGGCGGTTTTAACCGCGAGCCAACTGGATAGTGTGGCCGCCACGCCTAAAGCGGCGCTGAGCAGCACGTTAGTGGCCTTCAATTTCAATGAATCGGCCGCGCCTTTCGCCAGTTCCGCTACCACAGTGCGCAAGGCCGTTCCTTCCAACGACTATTTGGTGTCCACCAAGAAACCTACTTTTGTCACCGATACGCCCTCGGCCAAATCCGGCGATTACGCGTTGAACTTCGCTTCGGGCAATCAAGTGATTGTTGCCGATCCCAATACGACCCTGGCTCTGGATCAGTCCGATTCATCTTTCACTATCCAAGCTTGGATTAAGTTAGGGGTCCAACCTTCCGCCAACACGAAATCGGTGTTCTTCTTTAATAATGGTCCGGGCGGCGCGCTTTCATTCGCGATCAGAAAAGATATGCATGTCGTTATGACTACTTTGGGTGTTCTCGATGTCGAATCCGCGGCGATAGTCCCGAATGATGGCGGTTGGCACCATGTCGCTGTGGTGCATGAAAACGGCAAGGAAATGCGCTTCTATGTCGACGGTTCCCTGCAGGATACCTACGCTTACACCGGTGGCGTTATTTTTTCACGTACCGAAACCAGCTTTATGTTTGGTTCCGAGAGCGGTGGCAATCCTTTTGTCGGGTCTATCGACCGGTTTAAATTAGCCAAGGGCAAGCTTACCGTCGACGAATTAGATTGGTGGCCGGTGCCTGGTGTGCAACCCGGCTCGCCGACCCTCACCATTCAGAATTCGGTGAAACTGACTTGGCCTACCATGCCGGGCGGTTACAGCCTGCAAAGCAGCACCGATTTGGGTGATACGAAGAATTGGACGACCGTGACCAACACCCCGTTGGTGGGTTCCGAGGGTTACTTCATGGTATTCCCATCCACCTCCGCGAAAGTGTTTTATCGTTTGTACAAACCTTAAGTGAACCTGGTCCAACCTCCCGCTCCGCCCTGGCACTTGAAGGTGCCGGGGCGGGCGGTATGATGGGTAGAGTCTAGATCGAATTGTAAAATGGCGTTTTGACAACGAGAGCAAGCAGGCGCTTGACTTGTTTTGAGGGGTGCCGATGCAGATGAGGCTGGCATAAGGCTGGCCAATTGCGGCGGATGTCAAAATGGTATACTGTAATTGGAGTTGTTTATGAATATATCGTCGTTGCTATCGAAATCTTCCCGATGCCGCCCGGTGCGTCGCTCGGGTTTCACCTTGATTGAATTGTTGGTGGTGATCGCCATTATCGCCATCCTGGCCGGCATGCTCTTGCCTGCTTTGGCCAAAGCAAAAACCAAGGCGCAAGGCATTCAGTGCCTCAATAACCACCGCCAATTGATGATGGGATGGCGTTTGTATGCGGACGATAGCGGTGATCGGTTGCCCTACGCGTATGCGGAAGGTGCTACTACAAAACAATACGCTTGGGTCTACGGGGTTTTGGATACGGATAATCCTTCCAGCGCCGCCAATTGGGATTCTGACACCTACATCAAGCCTAGTTTGTTGTATAAATACATCAACAATGTCGCGGTGTATAAATGTCCAGCGGACAAGTCTACCGTCACCGTTCGCGGAATCATAAAGCCGCGCATCCGTAGTATGTCGATGCTGAACTATGTCGGTGGCAATGGTGATTTAGCGTTTACTGGCAATACCCAATCTGGATGGCCTAATAATATCTGGAAAGTGTATATCAAGATGGGGGATATGAATAATCCCGGTCCAAGCAAAACCTTTGTATTGCTGGATGAACGTGAGGATAGCATTAACGACGCGTTTTTCTGTGTGGAAATGACTGGGTATCCCGATAAACCGGCCTCCTTTACTATTCCTGACATTCCGGCGGCTTATCACAATGGCGCGGGCGGTTTTTCGTTTGCCGATGGTCACTCGGAAACCAAAAAGTGGCTCGATCCAAGGACTATGCCTGCCATTAAGAAAGGCACTAAAATCTCGATTGGTAGTTCGCCTAACAATAAAGATATTTACTGGCTGCAAGACCACGCGACTCGCAGACTTTAGCCCGCATCGCCGGTCCTATTTCAAAACCCCGCTCCTTTCGGACCGGGGTTTTTTTGTGGTTTGAAACAGGCGAGGTCGTGCCGGAAGATGCATGATATAAAAGTATTCAAACTGGATATCCGGCGCGTAGTCACGCTGCGATGTCTTACCTATGATCGAGACTGCAGGGTAGCTGACCAGCGCGGGTAGACTTGGCGAAAACGCTGATCTGGCGCAGTGAAAGCTGCCTGACATCCCTGGCGTTCACAACACGAAAAAGTTCCGCCAAATATTTTTAAAAAATCATGTCTAATACTAAAATAACTTCCTCGTCCGCGCGTAAAGTCAAAGTCGCGGTGGTGGGTTTGGGCTTCATGGGGGTCACCCATTTGAAGGCCTGGCAGAAAATCGAATCCGCCCAAATCGCCGCGGTGTGCGACGCGGTGCGTTTGCCGGTGAACGGGGTGCTCGCGGGGGTGAATGGCAACTTGAGCGGGACGGACGCCATTCATTTGGGGGCGGGGGTCAAGGCCTACAAAAACCTAGATGACGCGTTGGGTGATCCCGAGGTGGAATTGGTGGATTTGTGCGTGCCCACCGCGCTGCACGTTCCGCAGGCGATCGCCGCTTTGCGCGCGGGCAAGCATGTGATTTGTGAGAAACCGCTGGCCCGCACGTCCGCGCAAGCCTGGGAAATCGCCCAAGTCGCGAAAACCGCGCGGGGTTATTTCATGCCGGCCATGTGCATGCGGTTCTGGCCGGAATGGGCTTGGCTAAAACGGGAACTGGCTCAAGGCACTTATGGGCGCGTGCTTGCGGCCCGGTTTCGCCGGGTATCCGAAGCCCCCGGTTGGAGCAAAGATACGTATCTTAAAGGCGGCCAATCCGGCGGCGCGCTGCTGGATTTACATATCCACGATTCGGATTTTGTCCAATTCCTATTCGGGCGTCCCACCAGCGTATACGCTACTGGTTTAAGCCGCTATAGTGGAGCTATCGATCACATCGTTACTCAATACCAAGTGCCGGGCGGGGCGGTTGTTTCCGCCGAAGGCAGTTGGCTGATGAATAAAGGGCATGGATTGGGGATGGCGTACACCGTGAATTTCGAGCAGGCCACCGCGGATTTCGATCTGTCGCGCGGCAAGGAAGCGTTGCGCCTATTCGAGGAGGGCAAAGAGCCGCGCACCATTGCTTGCGAAGGGCCCGATGGTTACGAAACCGAGCTGCGGCACATGGCGGCGTCGATTTTGGCGGGCACCCCGCCGAGCGTGGTGACCGCCGCCGACGGCGTGAGCGCGGTCGAGATCTGCGAAGCCGAGGACCTTTCGATTCGCCACGGGCAGCCTATGAAAGTCATGAGCGCCAACGCGAATTAGTAACCGGAAGCTTGCCACCGATTTTGCGTTCCGATAAGGTGCGTCCTTGAAATTCCGTTAATAATCAAACACATGAACTCAAAAGTCCGCCTTCAGCTTTCGGTGATGATGTTTTTGGAATACGTCATCTGGTGCTCCTGGTACGTCACCATGGGCACCTATATCGGTGGCCAGCTTAACTTCAATCCGCAGCAAATCGGCCTCGCCTATAGCACCACGGCTTTGGCGGCGATGATCTCGCCCTTCTTTATCGGCATGGTGGCCGACCGTTTTTTTGCCACCGAAAAAGTGTTGGGGACCTTGCATGTGCTCGGCGGTTTATTGCTGTATGCGGCCGCGCAGATGAAGAGCTTTTCCTCTTTTTATCCGCTGCTGCTGGGCCACACCTTGTGTTACATGCCCACCTTGGCCCTCACCAATTCGATCTCTTTTCAGCAAATGAAAGATCCCGGCAAAGAATTTCCGAGCATTCGGGTGCTGGGGACGATTAGCTGGATTATCACCGGCTTGGGCATTGGCATGCTAGGCGCCAAGGCGACGACCACAAACCTGCCGTTCATCGTCGGCGCGGCCGCGTCCATTATCATGGGGCTTTATTGTTTCACGCTGCCGCATACGCCGCCCAAAGCCACCGGCAAGGTGACCGCGAGAGATATCTTGGGCTTGGATGCGTTGGCGTTGATGAAGGAGCGTTCGTTTGCGATCTTTGTCTTGGGCGCCTTTCTGATCTGCATTCCGCTGACTTTTTACTTCAGCTTTACCCCGTCGTTTTTGGGTGACATGAATGTCGAGAACGTCCCGGGCAAAATGACCATCGGTCAAATGGGGGAAATCTTCTTCCTGATGATCATGCCGTTTTTCTTCGCCCGCCTCGGGGTCAAATGGATGTTGCTCTTCGGCATGTTTTGTTGGGGCGCGCGGTACTTCCTGTTCGCGATGGGATATAACACCGCGCTCATGTGGCCATTGTACATGGGTATTATTTTGCACGGTATTTGCTACGACTTTTTCTTCGTCACCGCGTACATCTACGTCGACAAGAAAGCGCCGGATTCCATCCGCTCCAAGGCGCAGGGGTTCATCGCCTTTGTCACCTTGGGCGCGGGTATGTTCGTGGGTTCGAATATTTCCGGCCTGGTGGTTGATCGGTATTCGTTCCCTAATGCCGAGCCGGCCAAATCCTTTACCGTGACGGATACATCCGTTTGGGTAGAGGGCAATCCCGTTCAATGGGAAGCCAACGGCGTAAAGAGTTTTGGCAAAATCAAAACCATCGCCAAAGCCACCCCGCCCGCCGCGACGACTGACGCTACGGCCACGGTGACGGTGTTCCAGAAGTCCGGCGAGAAATATGTGGAATCCGCGCAGACCGCCACGGTGCCGTTGAAATCCCTGTCCCGCCCTTTGGCGTTGTGGAACAAAATTTGGAATTTCCCCGCGTTCATGGCGGTGGTTGTGCTCGTCGTGTTCGCGCTCCTGTTCCAATACAAAGAGCCCGAGAAGAAAGGTTGATTCATGCCGCGCTTTTGCCGATTCAAGTGGTTTGGCCTGTTCTTAGCCAACTGCCTGATCTGGGTTGGAGCGCAAGCCGCCACGCCGGGGAAGATCCGGGTGCTGCTTATCACTGGCGGGCACGATTATGAAACGGAGCCTTTTCGTCAGGTGTTCGCCAGTTTCACCAATCTCGTGGTCCAGCACGTTACGCAGCCTAAAGCGCAGGAGTATTTCCGGCCCGAGGCGGCCCGCGCCTATGATGTGATCGTGCTCTACGACATGTGGCAAGACATCTCCCCCGAAGCCAAAACCCATTTCACGCGTTTACTGCGCGAGGGGAAGGGCTTAGTTGCCACGCATCACTGTTTGGCGGGTTATCAAGATTGGGACGAATACGCCCGGATCATCGGCGGCAAATACCACGAGAAAAAGTATGTGGTGAACGGCGTCGAACAGCCCGCCTCCACTTACCAACACGATGTCGATTTCCGGGTTCATGTCGAAGATCCGGCGCATCCCGTGACCCAAGGGGTAAAAGACTTTGATATCCACGATGAAACCTACGGCGGGTTTACCGTGGCTCCCGGGGTTAAACCCCTATTGACCACTACAGAACCCACCAATGGCAAAACGCTGAGTTGGACCCATTCCTACGGCAAAGCCCGCGTGGTGTATTTGCAATTAGGCCACGACCACGTCGCTTACGAGAATCCCAATTATCGCCGACTCCTGCTGCAAGCCATTCAATGGGCGGCGGTTCCAGAGACCGAGCATTGAAGGGACGCGGGTCGATTTTTGGTGGAAAAAGGAGGTAAAAAAGGGGCAACGAGAACGCCGTTTCCGAGATCGTCCGTGCCTAGTCAGAATTGTTGGCGCGAGCTAGCCTAATAAACCCCCCGGTCAAAATCCTAGACTGTCTGGTTTGAGGCAACCAGGGGTGTGTTCCGATTCGTTATTTTTCAGCCTGCTCGCATGGGGGGCGGAATTATTCGCCGCCTTTGGAACTGACATGGATTTGACTGCGCTGGCTCAAATCCGAATCTTTGGTGTCCTTTTGTTCTCGTGTTGGAGTCGCGATTGGTTGGACGGTGGCTGGTTGCGCGGCCCATGTCCCTTCGGTGTCGGGAGGGCGGGTTTCATGTAGTCCCAAATTCACGAGCCCGCGTAATTGGCAACAAATTGGATCATAATGCTTTCCCCTTTGAGTAGGTTTTAAAATAGATGAAGTTTTACGCGCTGGCCAGCAAAAATCCACGGCGGCGGTTTTGCATAAAAATCGCATCGACTTGGGGCCTTGATTCTGGCACCTTGCCTTAGGCATTGAATGGCAATTGGTTCGGGAATGAAGAAAAACGGGGCGGGGGAGTCTAAGCCATTAGTGATCGATTTGCCAGTATGCGGTTAGGATACCAAGAACACACGCTGTCTCGGAGGGCGGCGGGAAAGTAGTGCATGAAAACATTCCTCATCGGTTGGTCGAGTTTAGTGTTGGCCGCAACCCAGTTATGGGCCGCCAATACGGAGGCCGTAAACGACATTTTAAAACTGCAAAAGGCTGGGGTTACAGAAGATGTAATCATCGCTTACATCCGCAACCATAATGTGAATTATGCGCTCACGGCGGATGATCTGATTGCGCTAAAAAGCCAGGGGATTACCAGCGCCGAGTTGAACGCGATGTTGGAATCGACTAGTGGCGCTGTGGCCTCCGCGCCGCCGGCGGCGCCGGCTACGGTTTCCACCAGTGTTCTGGCTCCCGCTAGCGCGCCGGTTGAAGCCACCCAGGCGCCCGCGCCGGTCCAAGCACCCGCGCAAGTGGTGACCACCGTTGCCCCTGCGCCGACCACTGTGGTCGTCGCGCCGTCGCCTCAATCGGTGTATTTTTATCAAGAACTCAGCCCTTATGGACGCTGGATAGCGGGCGACGATGGTCAGTGGTACTGGCAGCCGACGGTGGTGATTACCAGCCCAACCTGGCGTCCTTACTGGGACAACGGTAGCTGGATTAATAGCGATCTAGGTTGGTATTGGTCATCGGAATACCCCTGGGGTTCGGTGGCCTTCCATTATGGTCGCTGGCATATGCATCCGCGACACGGCTGGGTTTGGATGCCGGGCAATGAATGGGGTCCGGCCTGGGTGGTCTGGCGCGGGGGGGACACTTACTGTGGTTGGGCGCCTTTGCCGCCGTATGCTCGGTTTGATATTCATACGGGACATTATTTTTATCATGACCGGATGGTGGCGGCTAACTTCGAGTTCGGCCTTGGTTTTGGCCACTTCAATTTCTGTTACGTGCGTGAAATGTGCGAACGCAACCGGTTCCGTTTCCATGATGAACGGCAGGCGCGGATCATCTATAATCATACGACGATCATCAATAACTACGGGGTGGAGCATGACCCCCGAGGGCATGGCGACCGGATTGTCAATCGGGGTATCGATCCCGTCCGCATTGGCGAGCGCGGTGGAAAACCGCCGGAGCGGATTCGGATCGAAGATCATCAAGGCGGGCCAGGCGGCCAGCCTTCCGAAAAGATCGATCGCAATAACCGGACTCTCGCAGTGTATCGCCCTAATGTACCTGAAATCAAGAATGTCAGCCAGCCGGGTCCGGGAAACAATGGCAACAATCAGCGGACTCCTGGCGGCGGCCAAGCCGCGCCCGACATTCGAACTTCGGGGCGCGATTCGCGGCAGCAAGTCTTAGGTCAGCCATCAGCGGCCGGCCGAGTCACGCCAGCGGCAACCCCGCAAGCGACACCCAACCGGATTGCGCCCACGCCGGCGGGCCAGTCATCCGTTCCTAGTCGGACCAGTACGATTGGCCAAACGCCATCGGTGATCCGTGGCACGCCGGCGGCCACACCCATAACGACGCCCAATCGAAGCGTGTCCGGGGCCACGACTCCGGCTCGCATTCAATCCCAGCCCGCGACGGCGCCCGCTCGGCAAACGATCACGCCGGCCGCCTCGCCGGCGCAAACGCAACGACCCACTGCCTCCGGTGCGACGATCTCGCGGTCGAGTGCGATCACGCCGCCGGCGCGTTCGGTGCAACCTGCCGCACCCCGAATGAATATGAGCACTTCGGGCACCTCCAGGGGCACCGCCAATGAAAGACAAAAATCGGATGCCGGCAGAAGGTGAGCGCCAACCTCGCTTTTACAAATGAAACTCAAACGTGATCTTATGTCATTAGCCGCAAGCCTGCTTTTGGGCGGGATTGCGGTGATTCCAGCGGTTGCCGAAACGGCCGCTGTAACCACGGTGGAAACGCGTTTCCAAATTCCGGAAACGGACGCCGGTTTGCCCGGCGCGGGGACCATTCGTCGCGCGCCATGGTTTCGTCAGCTTTGGACCGAACGTCGGGCGCAGTGGTCGAAACGCGTTGCGCAGGATCGGCATGCCGTGGTCTTCTTGGGCGACTCCATTACCCACGGCTGGAACGACGATATGGGGGGCAGTTTCCCGGGGCTGAAGGTGGCTAACCGAGGGATCAGCGGCGATACCACGCGCGGAGTGTTGATCCGCCTGGAGGAAGATGTGCTCGCCTTGGATCCCAGCGCCATCATCCTTTTGATCGGGACGAATGATTTGGAGGAAAAGATGGAGCCCGAAACCATCGCCGCGAATTTGAAACTCATCCTGGCCGCGATCCAACGGCATAACCCCAAAACGCCGGTGATCCTATGCCAGGTGTTTCCCAGTTCGGCTAGCCAGCACCGGCCGGCTGATAAGATCAAACAAATCAACGCCCAATATGCCGCCGTGGTGAAAGACAACGCCCAAATTACCTTGCTGGAAACCTGGCCTTTGTTTGCCGATGCGATAGGCGATGCCCCGAAGGATTTGTTTCCCGACCTTTTGCATCCCAACCCAGCGGGTTACGCCAAATGGAGCGCCGCGTTGCGGCCGCTGCTGGCCACGCTCGGGTTTTTGGAGAATCAAGCGGACGAATTCACGCCCGAGCCGGGCTTTGTCAGCCTCTTTAATGGCCGTGACCTTACGGGTTGGGGATATCGCACCAATAGTTTTGACGGCCAAACCGCAAGCAGCGAAGGCCGCTACGTGGCTAAAAATGGACGCATCATTGTCACCACCCCGCCCGAGTATTCGAGTTTGCGGCAGCTTTGGACGACGCGGATGTTTCCCCAGGACTTTGTGTTAAAACTCGAATTCCGCGCCACGCCCAACGCGGATAGCGGCGTTTTCCTGCGTGAGCCCCAACTGCAATGCCGGGATTATCTTCTGGCGGGACCTTACAAAAACCTTAAGCACTATAAACCTCAGGATTGGAACGAACTGGTTGTTACGGTTAAGAACAATGTGGCCCATTGCACTTGCAATGGTGAGGTGCTGGAGGAAGCGCTGCCGTTACCCGCGACTGGACCTATCGGACTCGAAGGCGATCGCGGACAAATGGAATACCGACATATCCGGCTCCAAGAATTGCCTTGAAGCGCTTGGGGCGGACGGGGTTTTGGTGACGCAAGCTGGTTTAGCCGTTGGGGTTGCGTTTTTATTTTCTCCTGGCAGAATGCGCCGATGAAGAAGTTCCTTGGGTCGGCTCTGTTCGCCGCGTTAGCGGTTTCCGTTGTGGGTGAGAATTGGCCTCAGTGGCGCGGGCCCGCTTTCAATGGTTCCAGCCCGGAAACCCATTTGCCCGTTGCTTGGTCCGCGACCAACCATTTAGCTTGGAGCTGCGAGCTGCCCGGCCCTAGCGCGGCTACCCCGGTCATTTGGAATGATCACGTCTTTATCTCCTCCACGGATGAGACGAATAAGGTGTTGCTTGCCTTGGCGGTGGACCGCCGGTCGGGGACCGTGCTCTGGCGGCATAAAGTGGCGGATGGATTCCAGTTCCGTCGGGAGAGTAATTTTGCTTCGCCTTCGCCGGTGACCAATGGCAAGCAAGTCTTCTTTTTTTACAGCACCGGCGATTTGGCCGCTTTCGATTTTGCGGGGCACCCGCTATGGACGCGGAACCTCCAAACCGATTGCGGGCCGTTCGCCTTTTTATATTCCTTTTCCAGCACCCCGTTGCTTTTTGAAGGCACGCTCTATTTGCAGGTGCTGCAACGCGACCAGCCGGTGGAAGGCCGCGGCCGCGCCGATGGGCCCAATGAATCCTACCTGCTAGCGATGGATCCGGCGACCGGGAAGACGCTTTGGCGGCAAGCGCGGCCTTGCGAGGCCGTGGAAGAAGCGCGCGAAGCTTACAGTTCTCCGGTGCCTTTTGTTCATAATGGGCGCAAAGAGTTACTGCTTGCGGGTGGGGATTGCCTTACCGGCCATGATCCCGCTTCGGGCAAGGAGCTTTGGCGGTGGGGTACTTGGAATCCGGCAAAAATCTCCCATTGGCGGTTGGTGCCGTCACCCTCGGCGGGCGCGGGCATCATTCTCATATGCGCCCCCAAGACCGCTCCTATTTACGCCATCCAGGCCGGTTTGGAAGGCACGCATACCGAGGACGCGGTTGCTTGGAAGAGCTCGAAAGCTAGCGGCCTTTCGTCGGACGTGCCGACGCCGTTGTTCTACCAGGGTGATTTCTTTGTGTTGAATGATTTGGGTAAAAAACTAGCGCGAGTTGAACCCGCCACCGGCAAAGTAAAATGGATGCTGGCCATTCCCGGCCGGGCTAAGTGTGAAGCTTCGCCCACCGGGGCGGATGGCAAGCTTTACCTGCTGAACTTCAATGGCCAAGTGCTTGTAATCAACGCTGAAGATGGCGCTGTGCTGGGAATAAACTCGATCGGGGAAGAGGAAGAAGATATGGTGCGCTCCACCGTGGCGGTCTCGCACGGCCAGTTGTTTATCCGCTTAAACCGCCAGCTTCATTGCGTGGGTGAGACCCCTAAATCCTAGCCGATTTAGAAGTTGTAAGTTGCTGGAATAAAACGATTACACGTTTCTTGGAGCCCGCTGATGAGGAGTGATTGGCCCGAAAACTTGGCAGCCGTTTGACCCGCTATAAACACAGAGAGTCCTTTTTTTAACGATTTTGGATTTTACCGTCCCGGGACGGTTTTGCGCAGGAATGCGCGATCGAGACCAATTCTGCTTTGACTCCGCAAGGGGTTTGACTATGCTGGCCGTCTATCGATTTTGATTATGGCGAAACTAACTATCAAAGATTTATCGGTCAGCGGCAAACGCGTTTTTGTCCGCGTGGATTATAACGTTCCGATGGAAGAGAAGGACGGCCAGATGGTGATCAATGATGACACGCGCATCAAAGAGACCCTGCCCACGCTAGACTGGCTGGTCAAAAACGGCGCCAAAGTCATCTTAACGGCCCACTTGGGTCGCCCTAAAGGCAAGAAAGAACCCTCCATGTCCTTGCGCCCCGTAGCCGCCAAGCTGGCAGAGCTGGCTGGCCGCCCGGTGGCATTTGTGGACGATTGCATCGGCGAGAAAGTCGAGAAAACCGTCGCTGCGATGAAGCCCGGGGATATCGTACTGCTCGAGAATGTCCGCTACTATAATGAAGAGGAAGCCAACGATCCCGCGTTTGCGGAGAATCTGGCCAAAGTTGCCGATTTATACGTGAACGACGCGTTTGGCGCCGCTCACCGCGCCCATGCTTCGACGGAGGGGGTGGCCCGCTTGGTCGCCAAACGCGGCGGCAAGTGCGCGGCCGGTTTGCTCATGGAACGCGAATTGAAGTTCCTGGGTGATGAATTGGATAAGCCCGCCCGCCCGTTCGTGGTGATCTTGGGCGGCGCCAAAGTATCCGATAAAATCAAGGTGATCGACCGTTTGCTCGAGAAGGCCGACAGTATTATGATTGGTGGCGCGATGGCTTATACCTTCCGCTTGGCTCAGGGCCATCAGGTTGGCAAATCCCTCGTGGAAGCCGATAAAGTCGATGTGGCTAAGTCCGCGCTCGCCAAAGCGAAAGTCAAAGGCGTGAAATTTTTCCTGCCGGTGGACGATGTGGTGGCGACGCCGGTCAAGACCGATAAGCTGGATAAAAAAGGCAAGCCGGTGATCGAATGGCAAAATCCGCAACCGAACGCCTCGCTGGATTGTCCTCCGGGCGCGGCGGGGCTGGATGTGGGGCCGAAGACCGTGAAACTTTACGCGGAAGAAATCGCCAAAGCCAAAACCATTCTGTGGAACGGCCCCATGGGCATATTCGAGGATAAGCGTTTCGCGGCTGGCACGTTTGGGGTGGCTCAGGCGGTGGCGGAAGCCACCCAACATAGTGGCGCCAAAAGTATCATCGGCGGTGGCGACAGTGTGAAAGCCATTAACAAGGCCAAATTGGGCGACCAAGTGACATTTATGAGCACGGGTGGCGGCGCGAGCCTCGAATTTCTGGAAGGCGCCGAGTTGCCCGGCGTGGCCGCCTTGACTGACAAATAATCCTGTGCCGGAGAAATATTGAAAAGGTTATCATGCAAAAAGAACGCAAATTATTGATCGCTGGAAATTGGAAGATGAACAAAACCGTGGCCGAGGGATTAGACCTCGTCAACGGCCTGCGGCGCGAGCTTTCGGGGGTGAAGGAAGTGGACATCGTGGTTTGCCCGCCCTTTACCGCGTTGAGCGAAGTAAGCAAAGCGATCCTCGATTCGAATATCCGCCTCGGCGCTCAAAATATGAGCGAGCAAACCGGGGGCGCTTACACGGGTGAAATCGCCGCCGCGATGCTCAAGGAGTTTTCCGTGCGCTTCGTCATTTTGGGCCACTCGGAACGCCGTCAGTATCAGAAGGAATCCGATGCTTTGATCGCCGCCAAGGCGCTCGCCACGCATGCCGCCTCGCTCAAACCGATCATCTGTGTGGGGGAGACTCTGGCGGAACGCGAATCCGGTGTGATGGAGAAGATCATCGGCGGTCAGTTGAAGGGCAGCACCGCGGGGTTGAGCAAAACCCAAATGGAGGAAACCGTGATCGCTTACGAACCGGTTTGGGCGATTGGCACCGGTAAAACCGCCTCCACTCAACAAGCCCAAGACGTGCACGCGTTCATCCGCCGCACTTTGGCCCATTTGTTCGATGATGCCGTGGCCAAGCGCGTGCGCATCCAATACGGTGGCAGCGTCAAGCCCGCCAATGCCCGGGAGTTGATGAGCCAGCCCGACGTGGATGGCGCGCTGGTTGGCGGCGCCGCCTTGGAAGTGCGCAGCTTCACGGATATTATCAAAAACAGCATTTAATAGCGAGTTAACCCTATGGGATTCTTAATTGGCTTTTTGACGGTGATACTGGCCCTGGATTGTTTGCTGCTGATCTTATTGATCTTGATCCAGCTGCCAAAGAAAGAGGCGGGCATGGGGACCGCCTTTGGTGGGCAAGCGACGGACGCGTTATTCGGAGCGGGGACGGGCAACGCCTTGACCCAAATCACGAAATACGCGGCCGGAGCGTTTTTTGTGCTCGCCATTGTCCTGGCTACATTAAATGCCAATCAATCTCCCACCAGAGGGTCAAAGGTTAAGGAAGCTTTGAAACAGGCTGTCGCCAACCCCGCGCCTATTCCGACCGCTCCCGCCGGGGTTCCGGCGGGCAATGCGGCGACCCCCAAACCCGCGGTTGGCCCGGCGTCGATGTTGCTGAGCACCAATGCTCCGGCGGCCCCGGCACCAGCGGGAACCAATGCGGCCCAGTCCAAAAAATAGCGCCTAGGCCCGCGTTCAATTCTTACACCCCCCGGAATCCCCGGGGGTTTTTTATTGCCTGGAGGGGCGCGGTTCATGGGGTTTTTAAGCATGGACGGATCGGCCAGCGGGCGAAGTTTATCATTTCACGGTAACAAATTTCGCGCCGCTACGGTATGTATGAATGGAGAGAGACAACCTCGTGGACGACGGTTCCGATAATGAATTGATGCAACAGGTGCGGGATGGCCAAATTGAAAAATTAGGTCAGCTTTTTGAGCGGCATCATTTCAAATTATATAATTATTTCTTGCGTATAACTAATAATCATGCAATGAGCGATGATTTGGTCCAGGAAGTTTTCTTGCGGATGTTGAAATACCGAAAGTCCTATTCCGGCGATCGTTCCTTCACTCCCTGGATGTATCAAATCGCCCGTAACGCGCATTTCGACGTGTTGCGCAAGAAGCGGCCGGAGCAACCGCTGGAAAGTGAAGATTCCGAAACGCTTGAGGAAGCCGTTAGCCTGGAGCCCACGCCGGATGTCGCGGCGCATCGCCGGCAAGAGATTGGTTTTCTGAACGAGGCGCTGGCCATGTTGCCCATCGACAAGCGGGAAATACTCGTGCTGAGCCGCCTTCAAGAAATGAAGTGCGAGGAGATTGCCAAAATTGTCCGGTGCGAGCCGGGCACGGTGCGGGTGCGGGTGCATCGCGCGTTGCAGGATTTAAAGGCGGTTTTGGGCCGGTTAATGAAGGAGCAAGCTTTATGAAATGTTCACAGGTGGAATCAGCCACGTTTGATTTTCTTTCCGGTAATTTACCGGGGCCGGCCGTGGAGGAGTTGGAAGCGCATTTACAAGAATGCGCCGCTTGCCGCGAGACGATGAGTACCGCGCGGGAAATGTGGCATCGCTTGGGCGAATTACCCGAAAGCCAGCCAAGCCCCGCCTTGCGCGGTCGGGTGGACGCTATCATCGAAGCCTATCGCCAGGGGTTGGCGCATGCCGGGCAAAACGCCGGCCGAGGCATGGGGTGGGGTGGAAGCTGGTTGGCCATCTGGCGATCCTGGCATCCGGCTTGGCAATGGGGGTTGCAAGCGGCTTTGCTGGTTTTGGCGTTCATCGTGGGCGGGGTGTTTCAACCCGTCGGTTTCTTTAAAACCCGCAATAGCGAGGCCTTGACCGAGTTGCGCTCGCAAGTGGGCGATTTGCGGCAATTAGTCACGTTAACCCTCCTTCAACAACCCTCGGCCAACGAGCGTCTCGAAGGGGTTGGCTATAGCTATTTGGTCTCGGCGCAAGATAAGAAAGTGCTGGCCGCCTTGCTGCAGGCGTTGGAGACCGATCCCAATGTCAACGTGCGGGTAGCGGCGGTGGGCGCCTTGCGCCAATATGCTTCCGATTCCACCGTTCGCCAGGGCATGCTACGCACCTTGGCCAAGGAGGCTTCGCCTTTGGTACAGATCGAGTTGATCGATCTCATGGTCCAGTGGGGAGAGAAAAGCTCGATTCCGGTGCTGGAGAAAATGCGTAATAACGAAGAAGTGGATCCCACCGTCCGGCGGCAGGTGGAGGAAGGGTTGCGGCGTTTGATATGAAAACTCCCTTTGGCCGCCTTCATAAACCTATGATAAACTCCTCTTGTTGCCGTTGGATTGTGGGTGTGTTGCTGCTTTGGCAAACGGATATGGCCCGATGCCAGGATGCCGCCCCGTTTCGCAAGGTTATTGCCATGCACGACACGGTACGGCCGGTTTTTTTAAGGGCGAACGTGGTTAATGGCGATATCCGCGTCATAGGCGGAGAACCGCATGAAATGGTCATCGAAGCCTTTCCCCGGGAGAAATCCGCCACCGAGGCGAAGACCACTCTGGCGATCGAAGCCACGGCGAGCGAAACCAATGCCACCAAATCGGTAACGATTCGCGAGGAGGAAAATCGCTATTATATTAATGTGCTGCCCACGGTTTCCCCGGTTGACCTGGTGATCCACGCTCCCCGCACCGCCAATTTGAAGCTCCACACCCGGGCCAATGGCGGCATCTCGGTGGAGAAGATGGCCAGCGAAATTGAAGCGGAAAGTTTTAACGGCAATATCAACATCGACCAAGCTTCCGATACCGTGGTGGCCCATACAGGCAACGGTCGGATCGACGTCAGTTTCAATGCCATTCGCACGGATAAGCCGATGTCATTCACCACGGTGAATGGCGACGTGAAGCTGGTTTTTCCGCCCAACCTCAAAGCCCGGGCGCGCATGGATTCGGTGACGGGCTTGGTGGTTTCCGAATTTGAAATTCGTAAACTTTCCAAGCCGCGCGGTAATCGCGAGGCTGGTGAAGGGAAAACCGCCAGCCTCTCGAGTAAGAAGGTGAATGGTCAGATCGGGGGCGATGGCGGTCCCGATTTACTGGTTAAATCCCTGACGGGCTCGATTCATCTGCAGAAAAAGAAGTGACGGTTTTTCGCCTGCCGTTGCTCCGCGCCGCGGACGACGCAGGACCTTCTTTGATAACCGAGCGCGACTCTCACGTTGGGACCCATCGCACCGGGTATGAAGCCCGAATGCCGACCCGATCGTCCCGAAAGTTAGTCTCTCCTGGACATTTGGCGTCAGACCCATCGTGGACCGCTTGGCGCAACCAGGCGTTTTATTGCGCGGGTCTCTGATCGAATAGGTCAAAATTCCTGGGACAGTATCCGAAAAGGTTATATATATAATATACTAAAAAACGTAATAATATGTATGTTATATAAATCTGATTAGTACAAAATGTAAGGTAGTGTAAGGCGAAACGCTAAAGCGAATACAAGGCGTCGAGGTCAATGGTGGTGCTTAAAAATGCCGGGTCGACCATGGAGATGAACGTGCGTTGAGTCACTCGTATGGATGAGACTCCGATGATCCGGCATGTTTGCGGAAGGACTGATTGATACAACGTTTGCAGCCTTGTCGAATGGCTGGACATTTTGTGGCACCTTTGCGCATACGCACTGGGGCAGGTGGTTGAGGCCCGTTAGGTTTAGGGATGCGGGTATCATTCCGATTGGGGTTTGCGAAAGGCGGGTTTTCCTCATAGCCGGAGTTCGGTTTATCGGGTACAACTGCGGCGCAATTACATGAAAAACCAACACAACATAATGAAGCGGGGCGCCGGTGTGGCAATCCTGGCGCTGCAGTTTTTAGGCGCCGCCGGTTGCTCGGCGGCGGAACCCGCCACCGAACGGTTCCAGGATGAAGCGTTATCTTTTCAGTCTTACGCGCCGTGGTCGCCCAAAATTCACCTCAACGCCGATGTGGCGATGGTTTATGGGGTAGATCCTTCTTTGCCCGCGCGCATCGAAACCTGGCGCACGAATGGGTTTCGCATTCACGTGATGACCGGGGTTTCCTGGGGGGAGTATCAGGATTATCTTTACGGCCGATTCGATGGTAAAAACCATGCGGACGAGGCGCAGACGCGCAAGGACGGCTCCAAAATGAGTCACGGGGGCGATGTGTATTATATGTGCCCCGCCGAGAATTACGGCAAATTCCTGTGTGTCGGCGTCAAACGCGCGTTGGACGCGGGCGCGGAGGCGATTCACCTGGAGGAACCGGAGTTTTGGGCGGAGGCCGGCTGGTCCGAAGGTTTTAAGCGCGAGTGGAAGGCCTATTATAACGAGGAATGGCGTTCGCCGGATTCGTCGCCCGACGCCCAGTATCGCGCTTCCAAGTTGAAATATTTTTTATACCGAAGAGCCCTTTCGCAGGTGTTCGCTTTTGTGAAGGAGTATGGCCAGGAGCATCACCGCCAGATCCGCTGTTATGTGCCGACGCATTCCCTGCTCAGTTACGCGCAGTGGCGGATTGTCAGCCCCGAGTCTTCCCTGCTGAAGGTGGGCTGCGATGGCTACATCGCCCAAGTGTGGACCGGCACGGCCCGGTCGCCGAACGTTTATGAAAATCGCCGCATCGAGCGCACGTTTGAGACGGCGTTTCTCGAATATGGCGCGATGCAAAATCTCGCCCGCGCCTCCGGTCGCCGGGTCTGGTATCTGAACGATCCGGTGGAGGATGATCCCGAGCACAGCTGGGAAGATTACCGTGGTAATTGGGAAAGCACGCTCACGGCGTCTCTGTTGCAGCCGGAAGTCTGGCGCTATGAGATCATGCCTTGGCCCGACCGGGTGTTCGATGGCAAATATCCCGCCAAAGATAAAACGCAGCGCAAACCCGGCGAACCGGTCGAGCGGCTGCCGATGCCTTCGGCTTACGCGACGGAGTTGCAGACGGTGGTGCGCGCGCTCGGCGAAATGAAACAGCCCGCGCGCGCGGTGCGTTGGGAACGTTCCGGCACGCGCGGGGTGGGGGTGCTGGTGTCCGATACGCTCATGTTCCAGCGGGCGGCGCCTCAGGCTTCCGATGCGCACTTGGGTTCCTTCTATGGCTTGGCGATGCCGCTGTTGAATCGCGGTTTGCCGGTTGAGGCGGTGCAGATCGAGACCGCTGACCAGCCCGGATGCCTGCCCGCGTATCGGCTGTTGCTGCTCACCTATGAAGGTCAAAAACCGCCGGGACCGGCGTTTCACGAGACCCTGGCGGCGTGGGTTCGCGCGGGTGGCGCGCTCGTCGTGGTCGATAACGACGCGGACCCCTACCATGCGGTTCGCGAATGGTGGAATACGGCGCCGATGGCGTTTCAGACTCCGCGCCAGCATTTGTTCAAGACGCTCGGCTTGGCCGACCCTGCCACGGGGGTGAATCGGGTGGGCAAAGGGATCGTGCTTTATTCGGCGTTATCCCCGGCGGCGCTGACTTACCAAACCAACGGCGCCAGCCAATTGCGCGCGTTGTGCGCCGAAGCGGCGCAGGCGATCAAGTTACCCTGGAAGGAATCGAGCGCCTTGGTCTTGCGCCGCGGCCCCTACGTGGTGGCGGGCGGACTTAAGGAAGCGGTCACCAACGGTGCTCCCACAGTCGTCAAAGGCCGGTACATCAATCTCTATGACGCCAACTTACCGATCTTGAAGGATGTGCCGGTACTGCCAGCGGAGCGGATGTTGCTCTATGATATTAATTACGATAAAGGGACGGAACCTCGGGTGTTGGCGGCGGCGTGCCGGGTGACCCAGTTCACGGTTGCGCGCGAGACGGTGCGGTTTCAGGCCGAAGGCAACGCCGAGACGACGGCCGTGGTGCGGATGCGCTTGGATAAAAAGCCCCAAACCGTGACGGCTAATGGCGTCGCGGTGGAAGACTGGGACTATGCGGATTCGACATTACGATTCCGTTTTCCCAATTCCCATAAGGGCGTGCGGGTTGAAATCAAGCGGTAAAGCCCCGGGCCGCCCGCTTACGGACGCCATTTCGGAGGGCGTTTTTCGAGAAAGGAGGTCAGGCCTTCCTGACCTTCTTTTCCCGCGCGGGATTGGGCGAAAATCTCGGCGGCGTGCCGTTCCCAGTCTCCCACCAGGGCGCGGGTTTCCGGCCAGTTGAATTCGTGAAGCATTTGCTTGGCGCGCCGGACGGCTTGCGGCGCGCATTGCAGGATGGACGCCGCGATTTCGTCCACGGCGCTTTCCAAATCTTTGGGGGAAGGCACGACTTCATGCGCCAAGCCGATGGCTCGGGCGGTGACCGCATCGAATCGTTCACCGGTCAGCATATAGCGGCGCACCCAAGAAGGGCCGATTTTGTCGATTAGGAAAGGGGCGATGCAAGAGGGGACCAAGCCTAAACGGGCTTCGCTCAAACTAAAGACGGCTTCGGCGGAACAAATCACCGCGTCAGCCACGCTGGCCAGGCCGGCGCCGCCGCCGATGGCCGCGCCTTGAATGCCCGCGATCACGGGGACGGGTAGCTCATTGAGTTCCCTCAACATTAGCACCAGGTTTTGGATATCGCGGAGGTTGGCGTTCGAATCCCCCGTGCCTCCTTCACGCAGCCACTGTACTCGGCCCCCGGCGCAAAATACCGGCCCAGCGCCGCTTAAAATCACACAGCGGGTACGCGATTCCTGTTTGGCCTGGCGCACCGCCTCGATGAGTTCGCGGATGGTATCCGCGTCCAGGGCGTTGCGCGTGGCCGGGCGATTCAGGAGAATTCGCATGACTCCGTTGGGCTGTAAAAGGACCGCAATATGCTCAAATGCCATGCCCGATATCTGAGGCAAAACCGCGGGTCCTGCCAATGATAAACGCGCATGGCCGCAAAGGGATGGATTGACGAACAATGTCACATGCTTATGCGTCTTTCCCGGTGGCGGTAGCTTGGAATACGTTAACGGAAACCGTAGTGCTAAAACGAGTAACATTTAGGTCCCTTTTGAACACCAAGCGGCCACACTTTTGTATGGGCGGGTTTCCCCCGGGTTCCATTCCCCGTTTGCGTAAAAAAGCTTGCCTATGAGAGTTGATTGACAGTTAATAAAGTTAATAAATAAACAAGAACCGAAGTGCCATTTTATCGATGTATGGTTAGGGTGTCTGTCGGACGTTGTTTGGGTCGAGTTGAGGATTGCCCTGATAGGGGTTTGGGCGTATGAATATGACCTATCAATCTCAGCAGTGGGGCGTTGACGGATGCGACTTTCCGTTGGCGGGATAAAATGGAGTGTTCATTATGCTGGAAACTTTAAAAAAACAGGTTTGCGAGGCAAATCTCGATCTCGTCAAGGCGGGACTGGTTATTCATACTTGGGGCAATGTGAGCGGCATCGACCGGCCGAGTGGTAACTTAGTGATCAAACCCTCGGGAGTACCCTACGAAGAGATGCGTCCAGAACACATGGTGGTGGTCGCTTTGGACACCGGCAAAGTAGTGGAGGGAACGCTGAAGCCTAGTTCGGATACGGATACTCATATTGCTTTATATCAAGCATTTACTGCTATTGGTGGCGTGGTGCATACCCATAGTTTGCAGGCCACCGCTTGGGCGCAAGCCTGCCGGGAAATACCCCCTTTAGGCACCACCCATGCGGATTACTGCAATGGTCCGGTGCCGTGTACCCGGTTTTTGGATAACGCGGAGATTCGCGACGATTACGAGGTTAACACGGGGCGGGCGATTGTGGAACGATTCCAACGGTTGGACCCGCAGGCGATTCCAATGGTGCTCGTAGCGAGTCATGGACCGTTCGCTTGGGGCAAAGACGCGGCCGACGCGGTGCATAACGCGGTGGTACTGGAGTTTTTGGCGAAACTCGCGAGCGAGACGCTCCGCATCAACAGTTCCATCGGCACGATGCAAAGCGTTTTGCTGGATAAACATTTTTTCCGAAAACACGGGCCTGGTGCGTACTATGGCCAAAAGTAAACAACGAAAACCTAATCCTATATGATGAGCAATTCATTCAAACTGGCGGTGATACTTGGGGCGGGCGTGGGCGCCGCCTTTCTGGCTGGGTGCGCGTGCTGTCCCTGCGTCACCAAGACCGCGCCAGGAGTGGGACAAGCAGATTTTGGAACCACCGCCGACGGGCAAAAGGCCTTCATCTACACGCTAAAGAATAAGCATGGCGTCGAAGCCCGAATTAGCAATTACGGGGGCATCTTGGTGAGTCTCAAAGTGCCGGATCGCAATGGGCAACTGGAGGATGTAGTGCTGGGCTACGATAAACTGGAGGATTACCTCAAAGCTTCCCCGTACTTTGGCGCGATGATTGGCCGGTATGGCAATCGCATTGCCAAGGGCAAATTCTCCCTCAACGGCCAGGATTACACCTTGGCGGTGAATAACGACGCGAATGCGCTGCACGGCGGCATCAAAGGATTCGATAAAGTTATTTGGGGCGCCAAACCCGGCGGCACGGCGGCGGCTCCGACGTTGGAGCTTTCCTATGTGAGTCGCGATGGCGAGGAAGGCTATCCCGGCAACCTAACGGTTAAAGCCATCTATACTT
Organism: Verrucomicrobia bacterium UBA1319; assembly: GCA_002306985.1. GTDB lineage: Bacteria > Verrucomicrobiota > Verrucomicrobiia > Limisphaerales > UBA1319 > UBA1319. The sequence goes on along the minus strand of DBTJ01000006.1, from coordinate 1,267 downwards.
TGACGGCGGATAACGCTATCCGGCTGGATTATACGGCGACCACCGATAAAGATACCGTCATCAATTTGACCCAGCATTCTTACTTTAACTTGGCGGGAACCGGCGACATCCTGGGACACCAGGTTCAGATATACGCGAATCGTTTCACCCCGGTGGATAAGACGCTCATTCCGACGGGTGAATTGCGACCGGTGGCCGGCACCCCCTTCGATTTCACCCAGCCGCACACCATCGGCGAGCGGATTGGTGTGGCTGACGAACAGTTGAAATTTGGCGGCGGGTACGATCATAACTGGGTACTAAACAAACCCCAAGGGGTGCTGGATACCATCGCCCGTGTCTATGAGCCAACGACGGGCCGGGTGCTGGAAGTGCTATCCACCGAGCCGGGGCTACAGTTCTATTGCGGCAATTTCCTGGACGGTTCGAATATTGGTAAAGGCGGTAAAGCCTATCAGTTCCGCACGGGATTTTGCATGGAACCCCAGCATTTTCCGGATTCGCCGAATCATCCCGAGTTTCCTTCGGTGGTCTTGAAGCCGGGACAAACCTATAAAAACACGATTGTGTTCAAGTTTTCGGCCAAATAAGACCGACATCACCTCTTAAAATGAGCGCGCCCGCCAGGCAACTGGCGGGCTTTTGCGTGCGTGCTTGGCGCGTTTATTGCCCTGGTTCAGACTCGAGTTAATTGGCAACGGGCAACCCGTGGAAAGAGTCCGAGGGTGTAGTTGGCTTGGAAGAGCGGATGCTCGATCCGCATTTACTGGCGAACGCTGTTGGGAAAATTTCCTGCTTGGAATTCTTACCGATTCACCCGCTCACTCGGAATTATCGATGCGCAAACCGGCAACCCAGCTTGGGATAAGCCAGAGCAGGCAGGCTAAGCTTACTAGTCCGCGGTGGAGACGGAGACGATCCAGGCTTCGTTTTCTTTTTGTTTCACGTCGCCGCCCGCAAAGAGGTATTCGCCTTTATGGATGTCCTTGCGGGTTTTGAGCACGAGTTTGTTCTCGCCGTAAAGATTCAGCTCAAAGCTATTCTCGCCGCGATGAAAGATTTCCACCATGCAATCGTGGCTCATGCAGGTGATTTGCGAGCCATTGAGTGGGACGACGATGCTTTGGCGGTCGACTTGGTAATAGTGTTTCCATTTGAAGCAACGGCCCAACTTCTCCTTGAATTTAGGGTCCAGCTCCTTGATTTTTTTATCCTTGGAATCGAGCGGTTTTTCCAGGTCGGTGCCCCAGATGAGTTGAACTTTGAG
>DBTJ01000216.1:6873-13208 GCA_002306985.1 Verrucomicrobia bacterium UBA1319 | reverse complement strand
GCTAATTGCGAGACACTACACTAGGGCCTGAGCCAAACCATCCATCTGTCCGCGGCACCCGGGAGGTTAATCCCGGCGAACGAGATCGTCCGGCCGCACGTCGCCCGTTAAAATATCGGCGGCAATGTGGTTGTTCATCACGGGCCCGGTCACTTTAAGCTCGCCGATTTTGACGCCACTACGGTAGACGTTCAGGCGTTGGTCCAGCGGGGGCAGCGGGTTCAGGCCGAAATCTAAAATCACGAAGCGCGAGACCTGATTCACGGTATGGACTTTCCCCGTCTGCTGTTCCGCCAGGGTGATGATCTGATTATTATTGGTAACCGTCTGCGAAACCGCCACTTTGGCGGGGGTGGTCGGCCGGGTCCGATCGGCGGCTTTCGTCTCCACTTTACGGGGGGACTTCACCTCGGCGTCGGACTTGTCGTGCTTGCGCGAAGCACATCCAGTCAAAATCAACACACTCAGCAACGAAACGCATATCAATCGCATAGCCCAAGTTTGCCACCCCTGGAACCATCGAGCAACCCTTTTGCCTACGTTCCACCAACGGCCAAATGTCATTTAGGCCCGCCGTCAGCCGCCTTCCGCTTGCCACGGGTTCCCGGCCAAGCACGGCAAAAACTCCAGTTGCAAAAGATTTTATTAAAGATTTCGCATGACGTTTCACTTCGTTCCAAGTATGATTACGCAATCTCATTACCCATGAATATCAGCCAATCATTTTGCATGTCGGCGTCCCCATTCCGCGGACGATTGCTCACGACTTTGGCCGTGGGCGCGGTCTTGCTCGTCTCCATCGGGTCGAGCTGGGCGGACGATTTACTGGAAGGCCTGACCCGGCCGCATGAAGGCCGCTCAAGGCGCGCCACCTCCACCATGCGGGTGGGCGATATCCGCCGCGGTCCGGACCGTAAGATCGACCCCAAGGCCGATCCCAAAGCGGACCAAGAGGAGGCCAGCAATTTCGATAATTTCAACATTCCCCCCGGCGAAACGCAGGTGGTGCTGGATGAAAAAGGGCCCGGCGTCATCACCCACATGTGGTTTACGTTCCTCGGCCCGGAACCGCAGAACTGGGCCAAGCAAGGCTCGGCGAACCATCAGGAAATGCTCTTGCGCATTTATTGGGACGGCCATCCCCGACCCGCCGTGGAAGCGCCCGTGGGGGATTTTTTCGCCAACGCCTTTGGCAAGCGCTCGGAAGTGATCAGCCTGCCGGTGGTGGTCGAAGACGCCGATTCCTACAATTGCTTCTGGCGCATGCCGTTCCGCAAATCCGCGCGGATCGAGATCATCAACCAAAGCGAAAAACCGATCAGCCTTTTATACTACAATATCGATTGGATTAAACTCGATAAACTCGCGAAAGACACCCCTTATTTCTACGCGCAATACCGCCAGGAATACCCCGTGGAACAAGGCAAAGACTACGTCTTGCTCGACACCAAAGGCAAAGGCCATTACGTCGGCACGGTCATGTCCGTGCGCACCCGCAGCCCGGCTTGGTTTGGCGAAGGCGACGAAAAAATCTACCTCGATGGCGAGGCGAAGGCCTCCATTTGGGGTACGGGCACCGAGGATTATTTCCTCTCGGCCTGGGGCTTGAAAAAAACGAGCACCCCATACTTTGGCGTACCCTGTTTCGACCAATGGGGCATCGTCGGCGGCCACACCAGCGCCTACCGTTGGCATTTGAATGACCCGATCGTGTTTCAAAAAAGCATCCGGGTCACCTTCGAGCACTACGGCTGGCTCTCGCCCGACGAGAATCCGAATTACAAGAGCACCAGCTGGAATGAGCGCGAAGACGACTATTCGAGCGTCTCCTACTGGTACCAGACCGGCACGCCCACCTTCGCCGCGCGCGCCCCGGCGGCGCGTGAACGCCAACTCCCTAGCCTGGAACGGCTGGTCGTGCCCGCCCGTGATTTCGTCGACGCCACGCATCACGCCCCCGGTAACGCGCAAGCCCAGACCCTGGAACTTTACGACGCGCCGCAGCTGTTCTACGCCCCGGAAAAACCCGCCGAAGCCTGGGTCGAGATCCCCTTCGAAATCCGAAAAAAAGAGCCGTTGCGCCTGTTGATCAACGCCACCACGGCCGAAGATTACGGCAAATACCAAGCCTATCTCGACGGCGTCAAACTCGGCGGGCCGCTCGATGGCTATAGCGCCCAACTAGGCAACACCGAGTGGCACCTGTTGGATTTCTGGCCCGAAACCGGCAAGCACACCCTGCGGCTGGAATGCCTCGGCAAAAACCCCCTCTCGCAAGGCTATGTCCTCGGCATCGAATCCGTCCGCCTGCGCGAACGCCGCCCCCGCGTGACCGACATGGGCCACGACAAGGACAAGGACTGGAAGAAAAACCCGACGCTGTATAATTAAGTAGTGTAGGCGGAGAGAACGGAATGAGAGGCCTATGCCAATGACGGTTGCACTCCACCCCTCATCGAACCGGACAGGCGGTTTGACCGCATCCGGCTCTCCGAGAACCATTCGTCACCAAGCTTCTACCACGGGATTTCCACGGTGCCGTTGTCGGCATTGGTTTTTTGTTTAGTTTTTGGCGGTGATTTCCCGAGTGTTCGCAGATCGCCCCCCTGCGGTTAAAAGAACAATCCTCATTGTCTTCATGGGGGCTCAAGCCAGGCGCGGCATCCGATCACCCAGCTCGATGGCAAATAGGTTGAGTGCTTGGCTCCAGTTCTGGATCGGCATCGTTCATTTTTTAGCCGCCCGTTCCAGTGCCAGGTAAAAGAGTTTAAGCCCGGATTCCTGGCGGGGAAAAACTCCGCGATTTTTGCTCACCTTGCGCAAGGACCGATTCACCGGTTCAATCGCGTTGGTCGGATAAATGGCTGGGCGGATTTCCGCCGGATATTTCAAAAAGGTGAAGCGCTCCGGCCAATACGTCCGCCGAGCGCTTGCTCGGCCACGGCCACCGTCGCGGCCCGGTAAATCAGCTTCAAATCCGCCGCCACCGCTTTGCGCTCTTTCCAGCCCACGTAGCTCAAGGAATTGCGCACCATATGCACCAGGCACAACGGCGCCTGCGTGGCCGGAAGACCGCCTGCATCGCTTCCGGAAAGCCCTTGATCCCATCTACGCAGCCAATAAAAATGTCTCGTCCACCGCGATTCTCCAGTTCGGTCAGCACGTGCCACCAAAACTTGGCTCCTGCCGCATTGGCCACCCACATGCCCAGCACCTCTTTCCGCCCGCTCATGGCGATCCCCACACCACGTTACACCGCCACCTTCACCACCGGCCCATTGTCCCGGACTTTACTCCAGAGCGCGTCAAAATAGACAATCGGATAAACCTCCTCCAAGGCTCGATTTTGCCACCGCTTCACAGCGGCGCACACCGCATCGGTCACTTGCGAAACCAAACCCGGCGATGCCTCCGTAAATCTCCAACCAGTCCCCTTCGCTTTCCCGCGTCGTCAGACCCCGCGAATACAGGCTGCTGATCGCCCGGTCAAAACCTTCCAATCACCGCTGACCCTTGGCCACAATTTGGGGCTCGAAACTTCCGTTGCGATCCCGCGGCGTCTCCAATTCCAGGTGGCCAAACTCACCCTGCATCGTTTTGGGCGTGGTGCCATTGCGCGAATGGCCTGAGTTCTTTCCGGCAGGATCGTGTTTGTCGCACCCCAGACGCGCGGTCAACTCAGCCACTAACGCTTTCTCTAGAAACCGCTTCTGTAACCGCTTTAATAACCCGTTCCGAGCTAATAAAGCTTCCGGTTTGGGGAAATCCTTCAGCAGTTCATTCAACATATCGTCGGTAATGGCCTTAAGCTTGTTATACTCTCTCCTGTCTTTGGCCATTTACACATAATTCAATATAGCCTCTAGCGAGCGAGGCGGAGCCTCGGACCCAACTATTTGACGGTCCGGCTTCCAGAAACTTGATCTGTTCGCAACGTGTTTTGAGCTTCAAGGACTCTAGGCCTCTCATCCCGTTCACTCCGCCTACTCTACTTATTCGTTTGCGAGCTATTGCGTGGCCAAGCAATCCAGCTTGGCATCCTCCGATTGGCGATTGCCTTGCGCGAAACCCGGAGGCATTGCCGCCCAGCTAAAACCCTGGCCAAAGGCGGTCGGATCGGCTAGGGTGAAAGGGATAGCCGTTCGCGTGGTGTGACGGCGCGGGAATTTTCAGCGAAAGGACAAAATCATGGGCCAAGCAGTCATGGATCCGGAAAAAGTCCGGCGGTTCGCCGAGGAATTGCACCGGTTTGGCAGCGATCTGCAAACCCGCATGACCTCGCTGCAAGCGCGGTTTGTGGCGCTCGGGGACACCTGGCAAGATCAGGAGCACGAGAAATTCGCCGAGGAATTCACGCAAACCATGAAGGTGCTCAAGAAATTCATCGACGCCTCCGAGCAACAAGCGCCGTACCTGCTGCGCAAGGCCCGAAGCATCGAAGCCTACCTCAACCAGCGTTAGCCGCCCGCGATGAAGGACCGCGCTAAAATCACCTCCGCCGAGGCCCTGGACGCATTCAGGGCATCGCTCCTGGTTTACGTAAGCAAAGCGCGTCCGGCGCTGGAGGAGATGGTGGAGGAAGTCCGCCAGACCCGAGTCTGGCTGGAATGCGACCGCCAGCCGCATTGGCTGGCCGAAGCCCGGCGACGCAAGCGCGCCCTCGACGATGCCCGGCAGGAACTCTTTAGCGCCCAATTGCGCAACCAAGGAGACTCCAAAGCGTTCCAACAAATGGCGGTCACCCGCGCCCAATCCGCGCTGAAGGAAGCCGAGGAAAAGTTGACCCTCATCCATCGCTGGATTCGCGAGTTCGAAAATCTCTCCGCCCCGCTGGCCAAGCAAATCGAGCAAGTTAATTGGACGGTTTCTTCGGATTTGAAACAAGCGGCGGCTTACCTGTCGCGGGTAGTGGCGGCGGTGGAGGATTACCTCCAAGAAGCGCCCGCGCTGGAATCGGCGCCCGTCCCCACGGGTGGCAGGGATAGCGTGGAAAGCGCGCCCACGGCGCCCGCCATTCCGGCGGAGTTGCCCGCTCCACCGGCCGCCGCGCCGCGGGAATCCGCCGCGGCCGCAACCCCCATTTTACCCGTCAAACCCGCATGAGTTCCATCGCCGGCAATCGTTCCCGCCTCCAGGCGCTGACCCGTGAAATCCTGCTCCAATGGGAGCAGACCCGGGGCTATTGGCAGGACGCCAAAGGCGCGGAGTTTAACCACCGATACATGGAACAGCTTTTGCTGCAAATTGATCGGGCCATCACGGCGGGCGAGAAAATGGATAAGATCGTTAACAAAGTCAGGAACGACTGTGAGTGATATACTGGGCGTCGGTGAAACCCTGGAATTGCTGACCAAGCTAAAGAGCACGGTCCGCAATTTCGCGGCTAGGGAAGATCAGTTGGCCGGCGAACAGCGCATCCAAATCGCCAACGCCGCCAAAACGAGCGAAACCACCACCTACAACCTGGCGGCCCAACTGGAAGAACGCACCGCCGCCGCCAAAGCCGAACTGACGGTGAACTTGGCCCGGCGCCAGGCTCGCTTCGAGAATCTTAAACTTCGCATTGGCCAAGCCCATCGCCACAGCCTGAAGCTCGGTTTGGCGGGCATAGATGATTGGGAAGGGCGCCAAAAGTACCAGATTCAGAAGAGCATGCTCGAGAATGAGCGCCGCCAGGAAAAGGAAAAAGCCGAAGCCGTCACGCGCTGGGGCAACTTCGAACGCCGGCTGAACTCCAGCCAGGATTCGCGACTTCAACTGGAACAACGGGCTTCCCACGCTTGGCGCGGGTTTGGCGGACTCCAGCGCTTGCTCTCGCCTGAATATGCCTGGCCTGAAGCGGGGGCAATCCCTGGCGAACCGCGCCTCCTAGCCGACTTGGAAGCGTTGAACGCCAAAATCGGCGACCAACTCGACCGGTTTCAGTCCTTCGGGTTGCCCCGGCTGTTTGCGCTGCTGCCCTGGTGGCTGGATCTCCTCCTGCTTTTGCTGGTCGGGGCCGCCGCCGTTCCCCTGCTCCACCATTATGGGTTCAGCCAAATCTCGTTTCAACAAGCCGGCCTGGTGGTTTTGGTTCCGGTCGCGGGAGTGGTCATCCTTTATTTCCTGGGTAATCGGCAGGCGCGCCCCGCCGCCCGGCAAATCGCCGGGGATCTGGCCACCGCCCGCCGGTACTGCGAAGCCGGCAAGCGATTGGCCGAAACGGGCTTAAGTCAGGATCTGGAACGTATACGCAAGGCGTCCGAAGTCGTTAAAGACCAGCTCGAAGTCCAGTGGCAGGCGATTTTTAGCGGCGCGGCGGAACGGCGGACGCTGAAACCCTTGCAACTCGAAGC
>DBTJ01000216.1:0-6620 GCA_002306985.1 Verrucomicrobia bacterium UBA1319 | reverse complement strand
CCTTGCAACTCGAAGCGAAGGCCCGGCGCGCCACCGCCACCAACGAGTCGCTGCTCCGCTCCGGACGCGAACGGCTGGAACGCGAGCACGTCACCGCCCTGGAGCAATTGCGGCAAACCATCGGCGCGGAGCAAAAGAAGCTCGACGGGCTGCTGGCCACCCGGATCGCCGCCATCGACCATGAGTTCAAAAGCCGCTGGCAAGCGCTCGAAAAAGAATGGCAAGCGGGCATCGCGCCGCTGTGGGAAGCGTTGCGCGCCGCCGGAGCGATGGCGGATAACCTGTTCGCCGATTGGCGCGCTCCCCGCTGGGATACCTGGACGCCCCCCGGCGAATTCAAGAACTGCGCCAAATTCGGGCGTTTCGAGGTGGCCATCGATAAGTTGGCCGAAGCCAAGCCGGAGACGCGGCGGCTCAAATTCCCCGGCCCGCCCACCTTCACCGTGCCTTTGTCGCTCACGTTTCCGCGCCAGGGCTCAATCCTCTTCGAAACCACCGCCACGGGCGGCGAAGAAGTGGTGAAAGCGATCAATAACATCATCTTCCGGCTGCTTTCCACCACGCCGCCGGGCAAGCTAACCTTTACGATCATCGACCCCGTGGGCTTGGGCCAGAGTTTCGCCGCCCTCATGCACTTGGCCGATTACGAGGAAAGCTACATCAACAGCCGAATCTGGACCCAGACCCAGCAAATCGAGGAAAAGCTCGCCGACCTGAGCGAGCACATGGAAAAAGTCATCCAGATGTACCTGCGCAACGAGTATGCCACCATCGCGGAATACAACGAGCAGGCGGGGGTGATCGCGGAGAAGTATTACTTCCTGGTCGTGGCGGATTTCCCGGCGAACTTCACGGAGACGGCCGCCAAGCGCCTGCTGAGCATCGCGGCCAGCGGGGCGCGCTGCGGGGTGTATATGCTCATTCACTGGGACCAGCGGCAGCCGGTGCCGCCGGACTTTATCCCGGACGAGCTGCGAGACAGCAGCGTCTGCCTGAGCTCCAAGGGGCGGCAGTTCCTCCTGACCGGCAAGACGCTCCCCGGCACGGACCTGACGCTCGACGCGCCGCCGCCGCCGGAGTTCGCGATCGAGTTTGTCAACAAGGTCGGCCTGGCTAGCCGGGATTCGAGCCGCGTCGAGGTGCCGTTTACTTACGTCGCCCCTTCTCCCGCTCAGATGTGGACCGAGGAGACATCGCGCGAGTTGACAGTCCCCATCGGACGCACAGGCGCCACAAAACTCCAACACCTCGCGCTGGGCAAAGGCACCTGCCAACACGGCCTGATCGCGGGGAAAACCGGCTCCGGCAAATCCACACTCTTCCACGTCATGATCACCAACCTCGCCCTGTGGTGCTCCCCGGAGCAGGTCGAGTTCTATCTGGTGGACTTCAAAAAAGGCGTCGAATTCCGCTGCTACGCCGTGCGCCAACTGCCGCACGCGCGCGTCGTCGCCATCGAGAGCGATCGCGCGTTCGGCTTGAGCGTGCTGCAACGCGTGGACGAAGAACTGCGGCGGCGAGGCGATCTCTTCCGCAAGCTCAACGTGCAGGATTTGCCGGGGTTTAAAAAAGCGGACCCCGCCACCCCGATGCCGCGCTGCCTGCTCATCATCGACGAGTTTCAGGAATTTTTCGTGGAGGAAGACCGCGTCTCCCAGAACGCCGCGGTGCTGCTGGACCGCATCGTGCGCCAGGGCCGCGNNAAGGCGTCGAGTTCAAGTGCTATGCTGACAAGCGTCTCCCGCACGCGCGCGTCATCGCGATTGAGAGCGACCGCGAGTTTGCCTTGAGCGTGCTCCAGCGCGTGGATGATGAACTCAAACGCCGGGGCGATCTCTTCCGCGCGCTTGGCGTCCAGGATGTGCCCGGCTACAAGCGGGCAGGCGGAAAAGAGCCGCTTCCGCGCACGTTGCTGATTATCGACGAGTTCCAGGAATTCTTCGTCGAGGACGACGCCATTGCGCAGACGGCCTCGCTCCTTTTCGACCGCATCGTGCGCCAGGGCCGCGCCTTCGGCATTCACGTCCTGCTCGGCTCGCAAACCTTGGGCGGCGCTTACACGCTAGCCCGCGCCACGCTGGGGCAAATGGTGGTGCGCATCGCCCTGCAATGCAACGAGACGGACGCCATGCTCATCATGGACGAGCATAACACCGCGCCGCGCTTGCTCTCCCGCCCGGGCGAAGGCATTTATAACGACGCGGCCGGGGCCATCGAAGGCAACAGCCCATTCCAAGCGGTCTGGTTGGCCGACGAAACCCGCGACGAGTGCCTGGCTAAAATCCGGGCGCGCGCCGGCCTCGCCACCCAGGCGTATCCCGGCCCGATGGTGTTCGAGGGCAACGCCCCGGCGGATCCCCGCGATAACGCCCCCTTGCAAACGGCCCTGGCGGTGGCGGCCTCAGTTCCACCGGCCACGCCGCGCGTGTGGCTGGGCGCGCCCAACTCCATCAAAGGCCCCACCGAAGCCTTGTTTCCCCGGCGCGGCGGTGGCAATTTGCTCATCGTGGGCCAGCGCGAAGAAGCTGCTTTGGCCCTCCTTTCTATTGCCCTCGTCTCCCTGGCCGCGCAGTACCCGCCCGGCGCCGCCCGGTTTATCTTCCTGGATAACCGGCCCGCCACGGAATGGGATCGCGTATTCCTGGATCGCGTGACGCGCGCGCTCGCCGGGCACGCGATCCAGCGGCCCAAACCGGGTGAATTCGCCGGCGTGCTCGGCGGCTTGGCCGAAGAACTTAAACAGCCCGAACGGCCGGCGGATGACGCCTCGGCGGTCTTCCTGCTGGTTTACCGGTTGGAGGATTTCAAGAGTTTGCGCGCGGAAGACGAATTTTCCTTTGGCGCCGGCGACGCGACCGCCAGCCCGGCGGCAATGTTCCAGCAACTCATCGCCGAAGGCCCCGCCCGGGGCATCCATATCCTCGCCAATTGCGATACTTACGGCAACGTCACCCGTTGCCTGGGCCGCAAAACCCTGGGAGAATTCGCCTTGCGCGTGCTCTTCCAAATGAGCGCCAACGATTCCGCCAGCTTGGTGGACGCCCCCGACGCCAGCACCCTGGGGTTGCATCGCGCCCTGTTCTACCACGAGCGCGAAGGCGGCATCGAAATCTTCCGTCCCTACGCCCTGCCCACCGACGCCTGGATCGATGAAGTCGCCGGACGCTTGGGTGCGCGCCCCTGAGCCGCCGGCCCGGCGCGGGGCGGGATTTCTTTGCCATTACTTTCAATTAACCGTTCCATTAATTTGATTTACGCCAGCGGCGGATTAAATTGCCGCATGAAACCATGGCTGTTAGCGCTTTTAGTTCTGGCTGGCGCGGCCGGAGGCCAGGCGGAAATCAAAACCCGCGTGGTGGAGTACGAGCAAAACGGAGTCGTGCTGGAAGGCTGGCTCGTGTGGGACAGCTTGGTCCAAGGCAAACGGCCGGGCGTGCTCGTGGCGCATCAATGGAAAGGGCTGACGGATTACGAAAAGAAGCGCGCCGAAATGCTCGCCCAAATGGGTTACGTGGCCTTTGCGTGCGATATTTACGGCCAGGGAGTGCGGCCGAAAGACGCCGCCGAAGCCGGCGCCCAAGCCGCTAAATTCAAGCAAAATCGCGCCTTATTCCGAGCCCGGCTCAACGCGGGTCTGGCGGAACTGAAGGCGCAAGCAACCGTGGACCCGGCGCGCGTGGCCGCCATCGGATATTGTTTCGGCGGCACGGGCGTGATCGAACTAGCCCGTAGCGGCGCCCTCGTGGCGGGCGTCGCCAGTTTCCATGGCGGATTGGATTCGCCCACGCCCGCCGACGGCAAAAACATCCGCTGCAAAGTGCTCGCCTTGCACGGCGCGGACGACCCGTTCGTACCCGCGAAAGACCTCGCCGCGTTCGAGGCGGAGATGCGCGCCGCCGCCGTGGATTGGCAACTGGTCAAGTATGGCGGAGCCGTCCACAGTTTCACGGATTGGAACGCCACCGGTCCCAACAGCCAGGGCGCCGCCTATAATGCGGCCGCCGACCAGCGGTCATGGGAACAGCTCAAGGCGTTCTTTGCGGAAATTTTCAAGCCGGACAATGGCGTCCCCGCTCATTGATCCACGAAGTATTTGCGCAACCGCAGATTCAAGCGGTGGTAAGCGAGCGTTAAATCGCCGAAGACCGCCGCCTGTTCCGGCGTGGCGGGCGAAATTTCCAAATCCAGGGCCAGCTGCGTATAGCGCTGGCGCAGATCTAATCCCGCAACCACAGTCCTCCCCGCCTCCAAACGGGCCAATAAACGGCGTACGACCGCCGCTTGTTTTTGGGTGGCGCGCACCACGGAACGGGCGCGCGCGATGGCGGTCTCGCCTTCCTTCACCGCTTGAAAAAGCCGGCAGTCGAATTTCCGGCAATGCCGGGGCCGCACGGCATAGGCTTGACAGCGCGTTCCATCCAGGGCCGCGCACGGCTGGGCAAGGAAGGTGAGGTTGCCCCGCTTGCGCACCGGCAGGCCGAGCGCCTTTAACGGGCCGGCCTTTTCGCCTGGACGCAAGCGGACATCATGGAAGATCGTGCCATCGCAACAAAGGGCGCAGCCTAAGCATAGCCCTTCGAGGGCGCAGTCCAAATCCACAGGCATTCGCAACTTGGAAGTTTAGGCCAACTTGGCCAGAACTTCCTTGATCGCGGCGAAATCGGGGAGATCTTTCACCGTGGGCGTCTGCTCGGCGTATTGAATAATCCCGTTCTTATCGATCACGAAAGCCGCGCGGGCGCTGACGGCGCCCAGTCCGGCGAGGTCCGGCAGCAGGACGTCGTAATTCTTGGCGGTGGTCTTGTTCAAATCGCTCGCCAGCGTGATGGTGATTTTCTCCTTCTGCGCCCAAACTTCCTGGGTGAAGGGGCTATCCACGCTGACCGCGACCACGTCGGCGTTAAGCTGGGAATACTGGCCCAGCCCGGCGGTGATATCGCACATCTCCGCCGTGCATACGCTGGTGAACGCCAGCGGAAAAAACAAGAGCACCGTATTCTTCTTGCCAAAATTGCTGCTCAGAGTGACATCCACCAGACCGGTTGCGGTCTTGGATTTAAGCGTGAAATCGGGGGCCTTGGCCCCGGTTTTGAGTGCCATAAATATTCGTGACTAATCCGCGATTGAGTTACCGTCCCGCCGCCGCGACACACGCGCAACGGCCCGCCCTAATTGCTATATATCCTACTATAGCCACGCTTGGCGTTTTGTCAAAACGGCGCGTCAGGCCGCCAACGCCGCCAACACTTCCGCCGCGTGCTCGGCCGGCTTTACCAGCGGCCAGATTTTTTTAATCTTCCCCTCGGGATCGATCAGGAACGTCACCCGATGAATGCCATCGTATTCCCGCCCCATGAACCGCTTCTTGCCCCACACGCCGTAGGCTTTGACGATTTCCCGGTTCTCATCCGCCAAGAGCGGGAACGGCAGGTGGTATTTCTCGACGAATTTATCGTGTGATTTCACCGAATCCACGCTGACGCCCAGCACCACGGCGCGTCGGGCCAAGATTTGCTCATGCGCGTCGCGCAAGCCGCAGGCCTCGGTGGTGCAACCGGGGGTGCTATCCTTGGGATAGAAGTAAAGCACCACGTATTTACCTTTGAAATCGGCCAGCGAAACTACGCCGCCGCCGTTGGTGGACGCTTTGAACGCGGGTGCCGGATCGCCTGTCTTAAGGGTTAGAGTGGGTTCTTTCGCCATAAAATTGAAACTCGGCGGCCCCCTGGCCACCGTGGAGGAACGTAACGAGCAAAACGGTAAAATGCAAATGGCGATTTGACCCCGGGCGGGGTTAAGCTACCTTAAAAGAATGACACCCGGAACTATGACTATGAAAAAAGCACTCTTGATACTATCCTTCAGTCTCCTAACCAGCACCGTGGGAGTATGGGCCGCGGACGAAGGCGGCGGTTGCGGTGGCTGTAAGATGAAAACGGCGGAAACGCAGTCCTGCTGTCCGGCTAAAGCGCAAACGGCCCAGGCGGAATGCCCGATGGAAGTTGGTTGCCCCATGAAAGCGAAAGCCGGCCCCCAAAGCGCGGCCAAAAATAAAACTACGGTCCGCCATCGCCAGGCTGGACTGAAAGGCGCCACGCTGCTAGCGCGACTTTAGCCCACCGGGTTAGAATTTGACTAACCGCACCCAATTCCATCCACAGGGGTGGGATTGGGCGTCTTTAATTTCGCTTGGATACCCCCCATAAACGGCGCAGTATTCCCCATATGAAGCACATCTTATTATCTTTAATGGTGGTATGCCTGGTGGCGGGCTGCGGCAAAAAAGCCCCGGCCCCGGCACAGCCGACCAACACCACTTCCTCCGCTTCGGAATCTCTCAACCCGCTCAACGCGCCCGCCCAATATCTGGGGGCGATGAACCAAGCGCAGAAACTGGCCAACAAAACCGTGGACAAGGCGTCCATCACTAAAGCGATCGACATGTTCAACGCCCAAGAGGAGCGGTTCCCCAGGGACTTGCAGGAACTGGTCACCCAGCATTTTCTGCAAGTGGTGCCCACCCCGCCTAACGGCATGGTCTTCGATTACAACCCGAAAAACGGCCAATTCCAAGTCTTGAAAGCGCCCGCCGCGACGCCCCCGGCGCCCGCGACCAAATA
>DBTJ01000139.1:37036-37580 GCA_002306985.1 Verrucomicrobia bacterium UBA1319 | reverse complement strand
GGGATCCTTTTCATCCACGAGCATCGGCCGCACGATCAGCATTTTGCGCCCGTTCATGGACGGATCCTTTTTCGTGGCGACTACCGATCCTTCTACTTTGGCTAAAAACATATGATTATCGCGCTGGCAGCCGGAAGCTGGGCGGACGCAATATTTTGCGCGCTACGGCCAGATTCCAGACTCGGTTTGCGGCTTTTTTCCGGCGGGCAACCGATTTCCCGGTGTTCGATCCCGCCTCCATTCACGCCGCGCGAAACGGCGTTTCCTGGCACGCCTTCCGCGCCCGTTAGCCAGGTCGGCCGTTATTTCAGGGCTTTCTTGGGCAGCACGCCATCGACATCGGCATGCGGGCGGGCAATGACATGCACGCTTACGATATCGCCACCCATGGCTTTCACCGCTTGCGCTCCGGCATCCACCGCCGCGCGGACCGCGGCGACATCCCCGACCACGCAGGCTGTGACTAGGGCGTTGCCCACCTGGGTCATGGGGCCGGCGAGTTCGACATTCGCGGCTTTCAGCATGGCGTCCGTCCCCTCGACGA
>DBTJ01000139.1:0-36897 GCA_002306985.1 Verrucomicrobia bacterium UBA1319 | reverse complement strand
CGGTGGCGGCCTTGACGGCGGCGACATCGCCGACGACACACGCGGTGACGAGGGCGTTGCCGACCTGGGTCATCGGGCCGGCCAGTTCCACATTCGCGGCCTTGAGCATGGCGTCCGTCCCCTCGACGAGGGCGATTAATCCGCGGGTTTCTAATAATCCAATGGCTTGTTGTGGCATAACTGATTCTTTCTTAAATGGGGTTCGTTTTTTATTGGTTAAATTCATTTCCGATGCGATCCATGTCGGTTATTTTCCCGCTTCCAGGAAGCGTTTGGCTTCGCGGGCGATCACCAATTCCTCATTGGTGGGGATAACCATGATTTTTACCCGGGATTCAGGGGTGCTGATGACGGCTTCTTGCGCCGCGGTTTGGGCGTTTTTGACGGCATCCAGTTCGATGCCCAGTTGGTCGGTGTCGCGGCAGATGGCCGCCCGCAACGCCGCGCTATTCTCGGCGATGCCGGCGGTGAAAACGATCGCATCCGCCCCGTTGAGTTGGAACATGAACGAGCCGATCCAATGGCGGGCTTGATGCGCCAGCAGATCCAGCGCCAAGCGCGCTTTTGCGTTGCCTTGGCCGGCCTGAGTCTGGAGGTCGCGCACGTCGTTATAGCCGCCGGAGACGCCCTTCAATCCGGACTCCTTGCAAAGCTGACGTTCCGCCTCGTCGAGCGTCATGCCGGTCGAACGCATGACCAGCGGCAAGGCGAAGGCGTCCAGATCGCCCACTCGGTTGTTGTGCGGCAAACCGGATTGCGGCGTCATGCCTAGGCTGTTGCCAATGCCGACGCCATCCAAGATGCCCGTCACCGAGGAACTGCCGCCCAAATGACACGAGATAACCCGCAAATGAGGCTCCCGGACGGGGGTGTTTGGTCCGTCGACATACAGCCGTCGCACTCTTTCGGCGACGTCGCTCCGCCCGAGCAGTTCCGCCGACCGCTCGGCGATAAACTTATGGCTGGCCCCGTGATACCCCCAGCGCCGGACCCCTAGTTGGTACCAGGAATCGGGCACCGCATAACGCATGGCGGCCTCGGGCGCCCATTGGTAAAAGGCGGTTTCGAAGAGGCCGATCATGGGTGTGGCGGGCATGATCTTCGAGAACAGCCGCACGCCGGCGATATAAGGCGGGTTGTGCGCGGGCGCGGAAAGCACGCAGGCTTCCATCGCGTTGAGCACGGTTTCGTCCATCCGCACGCACCCGGTGATGCCTTTGGCCAAGATGGGCTTGAAGCCCACCGCCGCTAGATCGCCGCTGCCTTGGATGTATCCGCCGTTTTTCAATTCCGCCAGGCACGATTCGATCGCCACCCGGTAGTCGGTGACTCGTTCGAAACCGCCGCGCGCCACCATGCGCTCGCCGCCGTTCGAAAAATCGAACAGGCGGTATTTCAGCGACGTCGAGCCGAGATTGGCGACCAGGATTTTCATCGTTACCGGTTTTGAGGTCGGATTAGCGGGCTATTGGAGCCATTTGCCCAGGACGGAGAGATCATCGTGCGGGCGAGGGATGACCTGGACGCTGATGACTTCGCCGACTTGGGCCGCGGCGGCCGCGCCGGCGTCGGTTGCGGCTTTCACCGCCGCCACGTCGCCGCGGAAGAAGGCGGTCACGTAACCGCTGCCGATTTTTTCCCAGCCCGTGAAGGTCACGTTGGCGGATTTCAAGGCGGCGTCGCTAGCTTCGAGCAGCGCGCTCAGGCCCTTGGTTTCGATCATGCCAATTGCTTGTTGTGCCATAAAAGTGATTTCGTAATTAGGTTAATCTGACTGCGCCGGTTATTATTTCGCGGCTTTGGCTCCGCTATCCACAAAGACCTTTAAAAGATCTTCATGCGGGCGGGCAATGATGTGGGAACTGATCAGTTCACCCACTTTGCCCACGGCTTTGGCGCCCGCTTCCACGGCGGCTTTCACGCTGCCCACATCGCCTTTGACCAGCACGGTTATCAAGCCGCCCCCAATGGAGACGGTTTTGACCAACGAGACATTGGCCGCTTTGACCATGGCGTCCGTGGCTTCAACGCTGCCCACGTAACCCTTGGTTTCGATCATTCCGATTGCATCGCTCATGTTTTTCCTTGGTTAAAGGTTGTCGTTCTGTTCCAAATTCCTGAGTTAAACTATCAATTCGCAAGGCGTGTCCGATTGCAGATTGCAGGCGTTGCCTTCATCGGTGTCGATGTGCAACTCGAGCTTAAAGCTCGGATCCACGCGCGCCAAAATCCGTTCCAGCGTCAGCCCGCAAGGCCCGCCGATTTTGAGTTTCAAGTAATCGCCTTTTTTGACGCCATAATACGCGGCGTCATCGGGGTGCATATGCAGATGGCGCTCGGCCCGGATGACCCCTTGCTTCATTTCAAAAAAGCCGGCCGGCCCCATAAGCATCGCCCCGGGCGTGCCCTCAATGGAGCCGGAAAGCCGCATCGGAATCTCAAATCCGAGTGCGATGGCATCGGTATAGGCCAACTCCACCTGATTTAACGAGCGGCAGGGACCTAAGATGCGGAGGTTGGAGATTACTCGGCTGCGCGGGCCGATCAAAGTGATGGTTTCTTCGGCGGCGAATTGACCATCCTGATACAGCATTTTCTTGGGCGTGAGCTGATGGCCTTTGCCGAAGAGGGCTTCCACCGCCGCTTGCGTAAGATGACAATGGCGCGCGCTGATGTTGACGACGAGGGGATGAGGCGCGGCCGCCGGTTTTGGCAAGGGCTTTCCCAAGCGCCGATACACAATTTGGCGAACGAGATGTTCGATGACCGCGCGTGGCGGCATGGCGACTGTGGAACTCATAAAACTTGCCGTATTCCTTCGTTTTTCAGTGCTAACCGAGCGTTTCCAACCTGAATTAGGCCTATTTGACCAGGGCGATGGAAATATGTCAAACAATTCTTGCATAATCTTCCAAAATCTTTCAAATTCGTTTCATTATGCAAGCAGAGGAGCGCCAGGCCAAGATTGCAGCGTATCTGCAAAAGGTTGAATTTGCTTCACTTGAAGAATTGTCGCAAGAGGTGGATGTGTCGCAATCCACCGTGCGGCGCGACCTCACGGCCTTGGAAACTAGCGGCATGGTGCGGCGCACGCATGGCGGGGCGCGCATCGTGAACCCGCGATCGGACGAATTCATCTTTTCCGCCCGGGACACCCATCAATTGACGGAGAAAGAGGCCATCGGCATGGCGTGCGCGCATTTGCTCCAGCCCCAGCAGAGCGTCATTATCGACGCCGGCACCACCGTTTATCACGTGGCCCGGTATCTGGAGGAGAAAAAGCCCCAGATCATCACCAATTCCCTGCCAGTGGCGAATCTATATACGGCGTCCGGGCAAGTGGAGGTGGTGATGTCGGGGGGCGTGGTCTATCCTCGTTTAGGCGTGCTCGTGGGGCCGCTGGCGGTGGAATCGTTCAGCAAAATTCACGCGGATGTGGCCGTCATGAGCGCCGGGGGCATCACGATGGAAGGCGTAACCAATTCGCACGGTTTACTGATCGAAATTCAAAAGGCCATGATGCGCGGGTCGCGGCGCGTGATTTTTTGTCTCGATCACACCAAATTCGGCCGCCAAAGCATTTCCTTTCTGTGCGGCTTGGAATCCATCCATACGATTGTTACCGACCACCAAGCGCCCCATGAATTGGTGGCCGCGTTGCGGGCCAAAGGGATCGAAGTGGTGATTGCCCCCTGATGGAAGTTGCGGGAGACGCCATAACCTTTGAGCCGGTTTGCCGATTCGGCGCCAAGACTCACCTTGTTTCGGTTGGCAGCGCTGCTGCGCTTTTACGAATGGTCTCGCCGCCTCTTTCCCTCTCGACGCGACTCGGGCGCGGTTTGATAATGCGCGGTCTTATATGAAAAATAAACTGTCGTGGGGGGATGCTCGCGGTTTTGCCGGGGCATGGGGGTGCGCGTGGTTTTTAATGTGCCAAGCGATGTTGCCGGCCGTGGAGTTGCCGGCGCCTTCGCAACTTAAGTTCCGGGAGGATAAGACGTTCAAAATCGTGGCCTTCGGGGATGTGCATTGGAACGGGGCCACCGCGGAGGATCAGCAAACCCTCCAAGTCATGGAGACCATTCTGGCGGCGGAAGCGCCGGATTTGGTGATTTACACGGGGGATAATTGCACCAGCGGCACTTTGGCCGAGGTGCGCTCGGGTTATCAGCAGTTTACCGCGCCGGTGGTCCGCCGGGGTATTCCTTGGGCGGCCACCTTGGGCAATCACGATGCCGAAAGCGGCGGGATAACGCGCAAGGAGGCCTACCAAATCACGCTGGATTTGCCGGGCAATATCTCTCGGTCTGGCCCCGAATCGATTCATGGCTATAGCAACTATGTGCTGCCGGTCATGGACGCCACCGGTGCGGAACCGGCGGCGTTGCTATATGTGCTAGATTCCAACGCGTATGTCAGCGACGCGAATTTCTCCACTTACGATTGGGTTCACCAGGACCAAATCCAATGGTATTGCGAAACCGCCGCGGCCTGCCGCCAAGCTTATCAAAAGACGCTGCCGGCCTGCATGTTCTTCCATATCCCGCTGCCCGAGATCAATGGGTTTTTCGAACGGGGTGCGGTCACGGGCGTCGAGCAGGAGACGCCATGTCCTTCGGAGATCAATGGCGGGCTTTGGGCGGCGTTGCGCGATCATCAGGATATCATGGCCGTGTTCAACGGCCACGATCACATCAACGATTTTATCGCCAATCTCGGCGGTCTGTGGATGGGATACGTCCGGGGCGTGAGTTACCATACTTATGGCAAAGAAGGGTATTTGAAGGGGGCGCGCGTTATCCTGCTGCATCAGGGA
The DNA here is from genome assembly GCA_002306985.1 of Verrucomicrobia bacterium UBA1319. GTDB lineage: Bacteria > Verrucomicrobiota > Verrucomicrobiia > Limisphaerales > UBA1319 > UBA1319. The sequence goes on along the minus strand of DBTJ01000139.1, from coordinate 32,081 downwards.
ACGAATACTTTTGATACCTGGCTGCGGTTGGAGGATCAGCAAGTGACCAATCGCGTGCAAAGCGCCGGAACGAACGTCGCGCAAACGCCGCGCTTGCGCGGGCAGTGGGACTTCGATCAAGGCGATCTCCGGGCGACCGTCGGCTACGATTTGGCGTATGCCCAGGAGGACGTGCGGGACGCCACGCGCTTTGGGACGGCTTCCCAATTTGGCGTCCCGAAAATCGCTGGCCAGGATGCGCGCATCATGCAAGTGCCCGGGCTTAACCCAATGTTTGGCTACGTGATGCGCCACGACGATCCGGGCACTGGCCAGCGGGTGATCCAATACACTTTGATTTTCGATTTGCTTTACCCCGCCGCTTCCCAGGACAAATGGCGGGCCTTGCTTCAAACGGAACCGGCCAACACCTCGGACGCGGATTTCTTTATTAATCCCCAAGCTGGTTTAGGCATTAGCGGCAATTACCAAGGCCAGATTGTCTCCGGTACTTGGTATCGAGTGGGGTTGGCGGTCGATATTACGCAAGCGAAGGTCGCAAAATACATCAATGGCGAGAAAGTGGGCGAACAGGCCGTCGACAGCCGCTGGTCGCTTTGCGGCAGCGCCGACACCAATACGCCGTATGCGTTGCTTTTTGCCGACAATGATGGGGAGGACGCCTTGACCTACGTGAACAGCATTCAGTATTGGAGTGGCTGCCTTACGGATGCCGATTTCCAGGCTTTAGGACAGCCTGCCGCCGACGGGTTGCCCGTGCCGGAAACCGCCCGAATTCACCTCCAGGCCCGGCGCCAAGGGGCGGCGATCGTTATGGAATGGACTGGGGGAACGCCACCATACCGGTTGCAAAAGAAAGACCAACTCAGCCAGCCATGGCAAGAAACGGACTCCGCTTGGACGGGCAATAGCGTCACTAACGACACCCGTGGCGAGTCCACGTTTTACCGGGTGCTCGGCAAACCATAAGGCCGAATCCAGGCAAAAGAAAACCTCCGCGCCAACAATTACACGCTTTGCTTGTGGGGCCTGCCACCGGGCATGGACAGCGGTCTCTGCGTGTTCCGGCGAAGCTATAGCCGGAACTCAAAGGGCCGCCAAAGATAATCCTGTTTAATAAGCTGCTTTGACGGGCGGCCAGAGGCGTTACCCGCTAACGGAAACAAGCGCTCAGGCGGCGACCATCAAAGTCCGCGCGGGGATTGACGCAGACAGCAGGCGGATGCAAGCCGCATCCGCCCGCCGGGGTTTGAATAGAATTAAGTTTGCGGAGTTTCCACCGCGCCCGACTCGGTCTTTTTAACCCGTTTGCGGGCTTTTTTCTGAACCACCGGTTCGACGGTCGGTTCCGCCGGCGGCGCTTCATGCGAAGGATAAAGATAGCGGCCACAGCTTTCGCAGACCATGATATCCTCCTCCCGCAGGAGTTGAGCGTGCGCGCCCGACGCCAGGCGCATGTGACACTCGGTGCAGACCCCATTTCGCACCACCGAAACGCCTTTCTTGCCCCGGACCATCAGGCGGTCATAGTGTCCAAGAATTTGCGGAGGGATCAACAGCCGCAACCGGGCGATCTCCGCAGCGTTATCAGGTTTCTCCGGCTCGGGACCCAATTCCAGAGCTTGGAGAGCCAACAGTGGTTCCATCACTTTTTTCATTTTTCTTATACCGGAATTCACGCCGGGGTAATTCCCGGGCGTTAGCCGGTCAAATTTTTTTCCAATCGTCGCCGTTTTCTTCGATTTGCCCGACCAACCGCAACAGGCCGTCGAGAATCGTGATCGGATGCGGCGGACAGCCGGGAATAAACAAATTCACGGGCACCGTGGCCGGGGCCCCATTGGTTACCTCGGGATTGTCGGCAAACGGCCCGCCGGCGATGGCGCAACCGCCCACGGCGATGACCAGGCGCGGGGCGGGGACCGCCAGATAGGTGTTTTCCAGTGCTTCCCGCATGTTTTGCGTAACCGGACCGGTGATCAACAGGCCGTCGGCATGCCGTGGTGAAGCCACGAATTGGATGCCGAACCGCCCCAAATCGAACACGATCGTGTTGAGCACATTGACGTCGGCTTCGCACGCGTTGCAGCCCCCGGCGCTGACCTGTCGCAGCTTAAGCGACCGCCCGAACAGGTTTTGCACTCGGCGGTTGAACGCCCGGCCGAGGGATTTGATGTCGCCACCGACGGTCAAATCCTCGCGTTTGGCGGTGGCCAGCCGGTATTCGCGGGTGAAATGGATGGCGCCAGGTGCGCAGGCTGATTCGCAATCCAGGCAAAATAGGCAGCGGCCCAAATCGATTTGCGCGCCCGATTCGCCGGTCTGAATCGCGCCGGTGGGGCAGGATTGCGCGCAGGCATCGCATCCTTTGGCGCAGCGCGAACCGTCGATTTCGGGGCGGCCCCGGAAAAGCTCGGGCAACACGGGCTCACCTTGCGGAAAGGCGATCGTCCGTTGTTTCTGCCGCCAGCGCGCTCGCAGGGTTTTAATCATAGGTCGTGTCCGCAATAGGAAAGGTTGAAGCTTTTATTGCAGAGAGGGAAATCAGAGATTTGCTGGCCGCGCAACGCGACGGCCAAGCCCATCCAGTTATGGAACGATGGGTCCTTCACTTTATACAGCATCCATTGGCCTTGGTCTCCGGTCAAGCCCACATGGCAGATTTCCCCCCGCCAGCCTTCGACGAGCGAAAGACAAAACTGGCCGGGCGCCATGGGTTTCATCTCCGCCCGGATGGCGCCCCCGGGCAGCGCTTTGAGCTGTTGTTGGATGAAATTGATGGAGCGCTGGATTTCGAGCCAACGCACGAAGGCCCGCCCGAAGACGTTGCCATGATGGAAGGTGGACACCGGGATTTGGAAAAACCGGTATAGGCCGAACGGAAACTCGCGCCGCGCGTCGCGTTCCACCCCGCAAGCGCGCGCGACCGGCCCCACCAAGCCCAATTGCAGGCAGGTTTCTTTGGAAAGGGTTCCCGTGTTTTCGAACCGAGCGCGCACGGAAGAGCTTTCCCACAGCAAATTGACCGCCGAAGCGACATCCTGGCTCGCTTGGGCCAGCCGGGTTTCCAACTGGGCCAGCCGGTTTTTATCGAGCTCGCGAGCCACGCCGCCGGGACAGATCAGGTTCCGGCCAAAACGGTTGCCGCACAGCAGCGCGGTGATATTCAGGAAATCGCCGCGAATGCGGCCGCAGTAGGACATGGTGGGGAGGTACCCCGCGTCACCCGCCAAAGCGCCCAGATCGCCCGTGTGATTAGCCAGCCGCTCCAGTTCAAGCGCGATGGCGCGGATGGCTTGCGCGCGCGCCGGGACTCGCACCCCCGTTAGCGATTCCACCGCCTGGCAATACGCGGTGGTATGGCCGATGGTCGTGTCGCCGGCCAAGGTTTCCATCAGATGCAGGGACCGCGCGTTGGGTCCGCCGACCAGCGCCCGCTCCACCCCGCGATGTTGGTAACCCAGCGAAATCTCCAGGTGCAGCACTTCTTCGCCATGGCACTGGAAACGGAAATGGCCGGGTTCGATAATGCCCGCATGCACCGGGCCGACGGCGACCTCGTGAACTTCCTCGCCCTCGATTCGGTAGAAATCCGCGAGGCCCGCTTGGGGCGGCTGCTGGCGCTTGAAAACGTCCTGGCCGGGCCGATAGGATTCATGAAAACGCACCGGTTTCAACCAGGGATGGCCTTGCGGTTCCACGCCCCATTGCTCGGCGATTTCTCGTTCGAACCCGTGCGCCTGGACACAGTCGGTGGTCAGGGATGGATACACGCGATCGACTCGCGTGGTGGCCACCTCCAAGCTGCTTTCGCCGCCTCGGGCAATCGCCGCCAGCAAGCGGATTCCTCCCTCGGACTGGGGATAGCCGAAAAAGGCGACCAGGCGCCCGCCTTCGCGCGCGCCCTCCGTTACAAAAGCGCGAAACTCGCTCTCACCTAGCACCGGCGCCGAAGCGATAGCCGCGGCTTGGCTGTTGCGCAACACGCAGGTTGAAGTGACGCTGCTCATAGCCCCCCCAAGGATTGCGCGGCGGACCGCAGAACTTGCGTCAATGAGGGCGGCAGGTAAAGCCCGAGCGTCAAAACCAAAGCCCCGAGCCCCAACGGTGGCGCCAGATTCATCCAGGACAGTCGCGTCCGGGTTTCCTTTTCCGCCTCGCCCTGCGCCATGCCTAAAAACGCGGTGGCCATACCGATGAAGATCACCCCGAGTAATCCCAGGAACATCGCCGCGACCCACAGGCGGCCTTGGTCGACCGCCGATTTAAGGATGCTAAATTCACTGACAAAGGTTCCGAAGGGGGGCGTCCCGGTGATCGCCAGGAAGCCCGTCAGCCACAGCACTCCGCTGAAGGGTAGCCGGTGCAGCAAGCCGCGCACTTGGGCGATCGCGCGGGTCTGGTAGACGAACAGCAGGTTGCCCGCGATAAAGAAGAGCATGGCTTTGGCGAAGGAATGGTTGACCGCGTGCAGCAGGGAGCCGAACGCCCCGGCGCCCCCCAAGCCCAAGCCCACCGCCATGATGCCGACGTTTTCCACGCTGGAATAAGCCAGCAAACGCTTGTAATCGGTTTGCCCGAGAATGAACACGGCGGCTACGGCCATCGAAAGCAGGCCCAGCGCCAAAATCGCTTCTTCGCCAAACGGGGCCAGGCCCGCGGCCGCGCACACCTGTTGCGCCCGCAACACGCCGATGAAGGCGCAATTGATCAGCGCCCCGGAAAGGAGCGGCGCCGCCGGGGAGGGCGACTCGCTGTAGGCGTCGGGCAGCCAGGTGTGCATGGGGGCCAGCCCCATCTTCGTGCCGTATCCGATGAGTAATAGGATGAACGCGGCTTTCACCCAGGTTTTATCGAAATGGGCGGCCCCGGATAAAACTTCGCTCAGCACCATCGAATGGTTGGGCACTCCATCCGCTTTGGCGGCGGCCACTTCCAAAAAGAAATTGCCCAGCAAGGCCAGGGCGATGCCCACGGAGCAGATTAGTAAATATTTCCAGGTCGCTTCGAGCGAGCGCGAATCGCGGCGCAAGTAAATCAAGGGCGTGCTCGCCAGGGTGGTGCCTTCGATGGCGACCCATAACAGGCCTAAGTGTTGGCTGGCGGTAACGAGGGTCATGGTGCCCAGGAGCATTAATAGGCAGCCGTTGAATATGGGCTCGCTCTGAAAGGAATCGCTGGCCGCGCTGGGATCGTTCCGTGGCGGCGCCTGGGTGCCGGGAAATCCGGCGGCGTAGATCGCGCCCATGAAAAACACCACGCTGATGACGAGCAAAAAGAGTTTGCCGATGGGGTCCAGCACCAGCCAGCCGCCGAGCGCGGGCGCGGGTGCTTGCCGCCAGCAAGCCACGGATAGCGCAAGATGCGCCAGGGCGCACCCCAGGGGCAGTACCCGGCTGGCCGCGCGCGAACGGGATGCGAACAGCGCGATCGCCGCCACTACCGGCATCAAAATTAACGTCAAAATCATGGGGTTAGCGCCGGGGCATTCGTTAATCCTTCAAGGTGGAGAGCCGGTCGGTTTCGATATGCTCGAATTCCCGGCTGATATGGAAGATGATGATCCCCATGATGAAGACGGCCACTAGAACGTCCAGCAGCACGCCCGCTTCGACCAGCGGCGAGACCTCTTGCATAGCCCCCACGCCAAACGTGTAAATCCCGTTTTCCAGCACGAGGAAGCCCAATACTTGGGTTACCGCGCGTTTGCGGGCGACGATGAGGAAAAAACCCGATATAATGCAGAAGAACGAAACGGGCACCAGCCATGACGATAGCGCCCCCATAGGCAGAGGTAGTTTCGCGCCGAACCAGACCGACAAACCCAGCGCCGCCAAGCCGAACAGTAAAGAGGTGATATAACCCACCAGCGGTTCGATCTCGCGGCTGACATCTACTTCCCGAACGGCGCGGAATAACAAGCCTGGGATGAGGAAACCTTTGATGATCACGCTGCCCGCCGCCAACTCCAGAATGCGGATGGAGAGCGGATGCGGGTGCGTAACCAGCGGTAGCAGTCCCAACACCACGCCCTGCGCGGCCACGGTGCGGATACTCGCACCCAGGCGGCTGGCGCCCAGTAGTTTCAGGTTGGTCAGTACTACTAATATGAGTAGCAGATCGATCATCTCCGTTTCGGGCTTGTTTACCTTAACAATAAAATCAGGGCGACGGCGGCCATGGTGCTGGCGCCTACCAGTAATTGCAGAATGATGGGCATCCGCAAACGCGCCAGGCAAGATTCGACTACGCCTACGATCACACCCACGCCAAACACTCCGACGATGGCGATAGCTAAATCCAAGGCCCAATGGCCGGCATGGACCGGCACCAAGAGGCTGGCGAGGAGGGAGCCCATCAACCACAGCTTAAGGGACGCGCTGTACAAAATGAAGGCGAGGTCCGGGCCTCCGTGATCCAACACCATCGCTTCGTGGATCATCGTCAGTTCCAAATGAGTGGTCGGATCGTCTACGGGAATGCGGCAATTCTCCGCTAGCAAAACGATGAATAAGGCCGCGGTTGCCAGCGCCAAGGCTGGCGTGCTTTGCAGCCAATCCCACAGACTCAAGGCGGGCAATATTTCCGAAAGGGAGTATTGGGTGATCTTGCGGGCGATGGCGGCCAAAGACAGCAACAGCGCGGGCTCCGCCAGGGCGGCGATGAAGACTTCGCGGCTCGAACCCATCCCTTCGAAACTCGATCCCGTATCCAGCGCCGCCAGAACGGTGAAGAAGCGCGCCAAACCGAGCAGCCCGGCAAAGAGGATGATATCCCCCGGCAACGCCAGCAACGCCGGAGTGCCGCCCAAAGGCATGAGCAGCGAGGCTGTCAGAATCGCCGCGCAACCCGCGCTGGGAGCGGTCCAAAAAATCCAGCTGACCGTATGGCTATAGACCGCGCCTTTGCGCAAGAGTTTCCACAGGTCGAAATACAACTGAAACAACGGCTGGCCGCGGCGGCCGGCGAACTTCGCTTTGACGCGGTTGATCACCCCGGGCAGCAACGGGGCGAGCAACCAGCCAACGAGTGGCACAATGAAAGTGGCGACACTCATAGGGGTTGCTGGCGGCTGCGGGTGGCGCCGCCGCTTTGAAAGACGAGGGCGTTCATACGGCAAGTTTCCAAACTAGCAGGATCATCAAGACGGCGGCGATGTACAGGACATATAGCTGGACTTTACCGTGCTGAAGCCAGCGCAATTTAGATAATCCCCAATTCAAGCGTAGAAAAGCGGGATGATACAGATGCCCCTGACACAGGTCCGGAGTTTCGGAGCGAAACGAGGTGGGTTTGGGGAAAAATCCCGAGGGCGCAGCCATCCAGCGTTGGGTCCTTAATACCCAATGGAATAAATCCCCAAAGGGCTGGGTGAAGGAGGAGGCGGTGTACTGAATGCGCGCGTCCGGACGAAGATAGCCGCATCCCCAAGTGGTGTTTTGCTCCACCACCCGCCCGAGCAACAACCATCGCCGTAGGGCGAAGCAGACAGCGAAGAAAGCGAAAAAAACGAGGCTTGCCAGGGTGATTTTTGGCAGCACCGCCATGAGCGGCCCCAACTCGCGTTGGAATATTTCCTGGCTATAGCCGGTTAATCCGGACACCACGGGGAATAGTTTCGGCACGAGCAGCGGACCGGTGATGCCCAAGATTAGGCAGAGGCTCGCCAGCAAAACGATCGGCCAGCGCATGCTGACCTCCACTTCGTGGCCTTGACGGGCGTATTCGCTTCTGGGTTCCCCCAGGAACGTGGTGCCAAAAGCTTTGGCGAAGGCAGCCACCGCCAGGCCGCCAATGAAGGCGAGGCCTGCGATAACCGCCAGGCAAAGAATCGCCACTTCGCCATTGGAAGTGGTCCCGGCCCGGAAGGCCCCCGCAAAAATTAGGAATTCACTAATAAACCCGTTAAAGGGTGGTAACCCGCAGATGGCGGCGGCGCCCGCCGCAAAAGTCGCGCCGGTCCAAGGCATGCGTTTTAAGAGGCCTCCCAGTAAATTCATGTCGAGCGTGCCGGTGGCATGCCCCGTGGCCCCGGCGCATAAGAATAGCAGGCCTTTATAGCTGGCATGGTTGATGATATGCGCCAGGCAAGCCAGAAAACCCAGCATCGCCAAACCCGGTACGTGATGGCTAATGCCAAGCAAGCCAAGGCCTAGCCCTATGGCAATGATGCCCATGTTTTCCACGCTGCTATAGGCTAGCAGGCGTTTTAGATTATGTTGAGATAAGGCGAATAGGATACCCAGAATTCCCGAAGCCATACCCATGCCCAAGACTACCCAGGCAACCCAAGCTGGCAATGAGCCGCAGAGCTCGCAGGCGCGCAACAGTCCGTAAATGCCGGTTTTAATCATTACCCCGGACATGAGCGCCGACACATGGCTGGGGGCGGCCGGGTGGGCTTCCGGCAACCAAACGTGGAGCGGCATTAGCCCCGCTTTGGTACCGAAACCGATCAGCGCCAGTAAGAAAATCCCGCCATTGGCCGTGGCGTTTGAACGCTCGAATTCCAGGGAGTCGTGTTGGGCTCCGATGAGTAAAAAGAAGATGAAAAGGCATCCGGTACCCAAGTGAGACGCCACCAGATAAATCCAGCCGGCTTCGCGCACGGTCTCTTTTTCCTGATCGAACGTTACCAAGAAGAAGGAGGCGAGAGTCATGGCTTCCCACGCCATTAAAAACAGTATGGCATTATGCGCGAGCACGATCGTTACCATGCTAGCCACCAGTAAGTTATAGAAGAACCAATGCACGCCTAAATTTTTCTTACTAGGCTTTAGATACCCCGTGCCATACCACGCCGCCAGGGAGGAAAGAATTAGAATGGGAAAAAGGAAAAAAGCCGAAAGCGAATCTAAATACAGGCTCAAGGCGCCTCCGGGAATGGTAATCTCCCGGCGCCAGGATTCCATTCCCCCTTTGAATAGTACGGAACCAGCCGCGTACAAGATCAGCACGCTTCCCAGCCAAACGCCAGTCACGCCAATCCAGGAAGCGGAACGCACCTGTTTGCCACGCAATAAGGAGAGGAAGCCACTGCCTACAATGATGGCAAGAGCCAGCAGAATCAGAATCATGGAACCTCCTCCGCTTTGGCGGGCGCGGCGGAGTTTTTCTTGAGGTTGTCATTCAAACGCCGCAACGCGTCGATGATTTCCTCCCGGCTAGCCTGACGTTGGATGGCAGCCTTGAATTCGGCGTCGCGCAACACATAGGCGATACGCGAGAGCAAGTGCAGGTGCGCCCGGACGGTGGGGCTGATCAAACTGAAGAGCGCTTGCACGGGTTGCCCGTCCAAAGCGCCGAAATCGACCGGCTTTTCCAAAAAGCACAAGGTTACCGTCGGTTTGGGTACGTGCAAAACGATCGGGTTTCGCACATGCGGAATAGCGATGCCATCGCCGATGGCGGTTGACTCCAAAGCTTCCCGGGCGAGCAGCACTTGAAATAGGAACTCCCGATCCACTTCCTCGGGCAAGCGCAAGATCTCCACAATTCCCCTTAATACGGATTCTTTATCCTTACCGCCTAAGCGATAATGGATGCCGCCGCTTTGCAGGGCCTCGAGCAAATCGGGCAGGGAGCCGACACCACCTTCCAGCTCCTGAAAGATCTTCGGGGAAACGTTGATTTTTTTGGCGGTCGCCCATTCCAAAAGCTCGGCTCGGTTGAAGCGGTATTGTCCGCTAACTCGGTAAGCGGGCAGGCTGCCTTCCGTGATCCAGCGATAAACGCTTTTCTCGGAGACATTTAGCAACTCAGCGACATCTCTTACCGTGATTTGCATTTTTCCCGTGTTTTATCTAAATCCACCTTGAGAATGGACAAATTAGGACAAGGGTGCGGGGGGTGGGTGGGATTGTCAAATAGATAGTACATCATATTTGTAAGGTGTTTATATGTAATAAGATGTTGAGACAGTTGTGGTGGAAAAAGGGGCGCCGGAAGCTGACTGGGTTTTTGATTCGGAGGATTGCTGGGGAAACATTTTACACTAAATCATTGAAACTGTGCGGCCTATTTCGGAGTAATAACAATTAATCACACGGATTGCGTGAGGAAATATTACGGACAGGGTCTGAGCATATAATGGTGGGGCTTTTTTTTAGGTGGAATTTCTTAGTGGATCTTATACGATTTGCCTATGCCTGAAAAGTCATCCAATGAAGTGGCAGCCAATTTGGTTGAATTATACGAAAAGGCCAGGGTGGCCACGGAACGTGGCAATCTCGACTACGCGATCACCATTTTAAACCAAGTTTTGGACAAGGAACCGGGGTTTTTTGAATGCCGTCAAGTATTGCGCGCGGCGCAGTATAAAAAGGCGGAAACAGCGGGCGGCGGTTTTTTTAAGAAGGCATTCGGGAAAGCGACCAGCACCGGGCCCTTGCTGGCGCGCGGTCAATTAACGCTACGGTCGAATCCCCTGGAAGCCATTCGCCTGGCCGAAAGTATTTTGAATAGCGATCCGCATAGCGCCATGGCGCATAAGTTGTTGGCGGATGCGGCGCTGGCGGCGGATTTTCCGCGCACCGCCGTTTTTTCGCTCGAAATCGCCTATAAAAACGCTCCCAAAGATCGCGAATTGGCGGTCAAACTAGCGGAAGCGGCGGCGGCGGCTGGCCAGATCGACCGGGCGGAAACCTTGTATCAAAACTTGTTGGAGGCTAATCCGGCCGATGTGGATATTTCCATGGCCCTCAAGGATTTATCAGCCAGGCGGACCATGAACGAAGGCGGCTACAGCGCTTTGGAAGACGGCTCCGGCTCCTACCGTGACATTTTACGCAACAAAGAGGAGTCCGTGAAGTTGGAGCAGGAAAACCGCGAAATTAAAACCGATGATGTGGCGCAAAACCTGATCGGGGAATACGAGGCGCGTCTGGTCAAAGAGCCGAAGAATACTCGGCTATTGCGGTCGTTGGCGGAGTTATGCGCCCAAAAGGAAGAATTCGACAAGGCGATTAGCTATTACGAAGCGTTGCAAGCCGCCAACCTTGGCAGTGATTCCGTGTTGGAGAAAACCATCGCCGACACGCATTTAAAAAAGATCGATCAAGCAATCGAACGACTGGATGCCCAAGCCCCCGATTATGCCGATCAGGTGGCTAAGCTGCAGGCCCAGCGGTTGGAATACAAACTAAGCGAATGTCGGAAACGCGCCGAAAGATACCCTTCCGATCTGCAAATTCGTTTTGAATTGGGGCAGATCTGCTACGAGGCTGGCAAGATTGGTGAGGCCATTCAAGAGTTTCAAAAGTCCCAGTCCAATCCCCATCGCCGGATTCAGTCCATGTATTACTTGGGCCTTTGTTTTGGCCGCCGCGGCATGCATGATTTGGCGGCGCGCACCTTCCAAACCGCTATCAGCGAAAAGCAGCTTTTCGACGAGGAGAAAAAGGACTTGATTTACGCGTTAGGTTGCAGTTACGAAAAACTGAAAAAAACCGAGGAAGCGATCGAGCAGTTCAAGAAAATTTACGAAGTGGATATCGGATTCAAAGATGTCGCCGCCAAAGTGGATGCCTATTACGAAAATGGAGCGGGCGCGGCTTGATGGCGATGCGTGAGTGAAGCGGCCACTCCGAAATCGCCGGGGGGCGGGCGGGCGCCTTTCCATGTCGGGCACTGATTGATTTCGCCGAAAAGCGGAAAGGCTTGAGCGTGAAAAACATTCCGATTTGTGGCATGGCTTTGTGGGCGCTAGGCCTGGTTGCCGTATCTGGTTTTGCTCCAGCGGTGATTGCCGATTTAACGTTGGGGGAAGCGGACAATGGAACCACGGTGGCTGTGGCGCGGGGACAAAACATTTTTGTGAATTTGCCGGGTAACCCGAGCACGGGTTTTTCCTGGTCGCTCAGTTCGACGAATGGGGAGGCGGTCGTGGTGGTTGGGGATGCCGTGTTCACGGCGGATAACCCGGAACTTTCCGGCGGCGGTGGGGTGTATCAGTTCCCTTTGCGAGCGGTAAAGATCGGCCGGACCACCTTTGATTTCTCCTATCGCCAAGCTTGGAATCCGCAGAATCCTAGTAAAACGTTCGCGGTTACTCTTAGCGTGACGAACGGGGCGCCGCGTTTGACCTTCGCCCAAAAAGCAAATCGGCTTTGGTTATCCTGGCCGGTTGCGGGGAATGCGGATTTTGGGCTTGAAGGGACTGCTGACATCTCTGGTCATCAATGGCTTGCCTTGAATGTGTTGGTGGCGTCCGATGGCACTAATTACATCGCCTCCCTGCCGCTTAGTGGCGGTAGCCTCTTTTTCCGTCTGCGCCGATAGGACGCCCCAGTTTACAATTCCCAACGTGATGCCAACAGATCCGGTTGAGCTCGGATGCGAAGAGGAGTAGGATATTGGCATTTAAGCTGCTTAAAAAACTGCAATGAAAATCGAGCCAAATCGGAACCGCCTGGCCATACGAATGATCCGTTGGTTGCCTCGCCCGCTCCGGGCCGTGATAATCAGTTGCGTCCTACTCGGGATGCCGGCCAGTCTGGCGGCCCAAGAAAGGGCTTTGGCGCTGCCATTGCCCGTGCCAGGTTTGGTCTATACCAATTATCGCGTTACCAGTGTTCCTTGGTCGATCCATGTGGTGCGCGTGGATCGTACCAATGCGGCGTTCGAGTTGCATTCGGTGCATGCCGAGCAGCGCGCGGTGGGCTTGGATACGCTGAGTTCGCAATTGGCGGGTATCAATCGAGATCTGGGTTTGCCGGTGGCCGGGATAAATGGCGATTTTTACCAACGGCGGGACCGGAATTTCATGGGCGATCCCCGAGGCTTGCAAATCTCCGATAGCGTCTTGTTTAGCGCGTCCGCGGATCGGACGGCTTTTTGGGTCGATACCAACGGCCAGCCCCAATTGGGTACGGTGCTGTCGAAATTTCGCGCGATTATACCACGGGCTGCCCCCGTTGCTTTTGGCTTGAACGAACCGCGGGCGTCCGCAAAGGCCGTGCTCTATACCCCTTCGATGGGGACGACGACGCACACCTCAGGCGGCCGGGAATTGATCCTCGAACAGGCCGAGGATAGCCCGTGGTTGCCCCTGCGGATTGGGACCACTTATACCGCGCGGGTGAAAGCCGTTCGCGAAACGGGCAATTCGCCTTTGGGCGAAGACGCGATGGTGTTGTCCTTTGGCGCCGGATTGGCGCGTACCTTGCCTGCGCTCACGAATGGCACGCTCATTCGCTTGATAACGGGGACCTCGCCCGAGTTAACGGGAGTGAGCACGGCTATTAGCGGCGGGCCGGTGCTCATTCAGGATGGCAAACGGCAAAGGGATTTTGGCGCGGATCAGGATTCCTTTGAATTCAGTTCCATGCAGGAACGACACCCGCGCTCGGCGCTTGGTTGGAATAGCCGTTTTTTCTTCTTGGTGGAGGTCGATGGCCGCCAATGGGGACTTTCCGACGGCATGACTTTGGATGAATTGTCCGCTTTCATGGCCAAACTGGGGTGTGAGCAGGCGATGAACCTGGATGGTGGTGGGTCGGCGACGATTTGGTTTAATGGCCGGGTTCGCAACCGGCCTTGTGACGGGCACGAACGCGAGATCGCCAACTCGCTGGCGGTAATACGAAAAAGTGAGCGGCCGGCGGCCGGATTAGCGACCACTCCCTCCTCATCTTCCCCTTAGATTAGGGGGAGAAGAAAGGCCAAGCGTATGCCGGTTGGATTCACATGGCTCAAGCGCATTGGCTGGATGAATATTTGGGGTTGGGTCGCCATGTTTTTGGGTCCCGCCTTGAGCCTGTGGGCGGCCACATCCGACGCTATCAAACAGACCAGTCCGGGTCAGGATCGACTACCTCCGGTTATCCGGATCCGTTTGGAAATCTCACCGGATCAAATAGCCACTTTACGAACGAAACCAAGACAAGTCGTGCCCGCAACCTTGCGCGCGGGTGAAAGCGTGTATGGCCTTGTTGGGGTACACTTAAAAGGATCAACGGGAAGTTTTCGCCCCATCGATGACAAGCCTGGCTTCACTCTGGATTTTAGTCGGTTTACGCGGGATCAGAGATTCTATGGTCTCAGCAAACTGCACCTCAATAATTCCGTGGAGGACCCCAGTTACGTGAACGAGAAACTCGGGAGCGAATTGTTTCGCGCCGCCGGCGTGCCGGCGCCGGAAACTTCTTGGGCACTCGTGGAATTAAATGGGCGTGCCTTGGGCCTCTATGTGCTTCAAGAAGGTTTTACGAAGGAGTTTATAGCCAAGTCTTCCTTGGCCCGCGAGGGGGTGCTCTTCGATACGGATTGGGGGCATGATGTGAATCAACGACTCCGGCCGGTATTTACCCTCGGTGAGGAAAACGCCCCGTTGAACTTCGAGGCTTTGCAGACAGCTATGAATGAACCGGATTCCGACCAGCGCTGGCTCCGTTTGCGAGAACAGGTGGACATGGATCGGTTTATGTCATTCATGGCTATGGAAGTCCTATTAGGGCATCGGGATGGTTACTGCATGGCGCGGAATAATTTTCGAATTTATCGCGAGGCGGGCACTCGCCGTTTAGTGTTTCTGCCCCATGGCATGGATCAACTGTTGGGTAGGCCGGATTTACCCTGGAGACCCCATATGGCGGGCTTGCTAGCCCGGGCGGTTTTGGAAAGTCCAGAAGGTTCTCGACAATATCGAGCGCGTTTTTCAGCGCTTTTCACAAATTTGTTTCAAGTGGAAACCTTGACTAACCAGGTTCAAAATCGGGTGACTGAGGTGCGGCCGTTTTTAGAAAAAAAGGAAGCGCTGGAGTTCCAACGAGAGGCGGACCAGGTATGCGAGCGTATAGTCCAGCGGCAAGCCAATCTGAAATGGCAATTGAGCCAGCCACCCGCCATTTACCTGGTTTTTACCAATCGGATTGCCGCCTTGCCTGGCTGGTCAAAGCAAGATGAACCTAAGGATGGGAAGATGGAATTGAAACATCATCCGGAGGGGGTTTTGTGCTATCATATGCTAGCCGGACGTTCGACGTCTTGTTCCTGGCGTAAGACTGTTATGCTTAGGCCTGGCCGTTACTGTTTACAGGGCAGGGGGATCGCTTTCGGGGTAAAGCCATTGCCCTTTGGCAAACATCAAGGGCTTTGCTTGCGTTTGGAAGGGGAGCTTGGCCGTTCGGTTTCGCTGGTTGGAGACACGCGGTGGAAACCCTTAAGTGTTGAATTTGAGGTTTCACCCAATGCCGAGGAAATCGGGCTGATGATCGAATTAAGAGCCTCCGCTGGGGAGGTATGGGTGGACGCGCAGTCTCTTCGATTGGTGCTACCGCGTTGATTACGGATAGCGTTTTGACGCGGGTTGGAACTATGCCCCCAGTGGGCGCTTGGGGTGGTGCATCAAAAACTCCGTTGCGTGGCATAATTAATGCTGGTAATCCCTTGCAAGAAAGAGCGTAAGTGGGGAGAGCTGAATTCTTGTGACGCGCTTGGTGGGAAACCGAGGAATTGCGGGTTGAACTTTGTGTCGCAATAAGATGCCATGAAAAATCATCGCACATTAGTCGCTTTTACGCTCATTGAGCTGCTCGTGGTCATTGCCATAATCGGCATTTTGGCAGGCATGCTGGTGCCCGCTATCGCCCGGGCAAAACCCAAGGCAAAGAGTATTGCTTGCGTTAATAACCTCAAACAAACCGGCCTTGGGCTGCGCGTGTGGGCCAGCGATAATAATGACAAATTGCCCTGGAATATCGACTATGGCAAAGGCGGGAGCGCTGGCTCGGCGGATTGGACGGATCATTTCCGGGTCTGCTCCAATGAGTTCAGCACCTCCCAGATTCTTTATTGCCCCGCCGATGCCACCAAAAAAGCGGGGACCAACTGGACCTTTTTGGCGGGTGACATGAATGTTAGTTACTTTTTTAGCACGAACGCCAGCGAGACCCGGGTGCAGGGCATCCTCATGGGCGACTGTAATGTGACCGGTGGGGGTGGCGGCAACGATCCCTCCTGGAGCATTTACCTGGGCACTTCGATTGACGCCACCTGGGATAAAAACCAACATCGCTACCAGGGCAATTTGTCCATGGGCGATGGCAGTGTGAAGACGGTCAAAACCCTCGTGTTGCGGGATCAGATCAGCTTGGAGTTGGCTTCCGGATTGACCAATTTGGTTTTATCAAAACCCCGAGGCGTGTTTTGATCAGGGCCATCCGCGAACGGGCCACTTTTGACGAGCTGAACGAATTCTCGGAGTTTTAAATCTGGACGCTATGGAACGGAAGGGAGAATCCACCCATGCCGCTTAACAAAGTAGTCGGAGTATGCTCTGGATTAGCGATTTTCGCCGCCTTGGCCGCGCTTCTCTGTCTTTATTATGAGGCGCCACCCCGCGTCAATGCCCCGCTGTACGACGCCGTTGGTCGGGAACTGGCAAAAATCGCGTTGGGTTGGTTGGAACCCGGCGGAAAAGTCTTGGTCATCACCCGGGATACGGACGCCTTTCCACAACCCGCCCTAGCACGACAACTAATCGCCTTTAAACAATCGTTGTTAGCGGCGGGAAACCGGCCCGTGGAAGTGCAGGCTTTGCAGGTGGATCCCTTGCGGCCGGTGGAAGTACCCCCCGGCGATTTTTTTGAATGGATTCGCAAATCGGCCAAAGGCTGCGTGATCGTTTCCTTCATGGGGCCGCCCATGCTCACTGATGCGCAACGTCAGCAGTTGGGCGAGGTCAAACCTAAGATCGTGGCTTTCTGCGCCGGGAATCTTCCGGACCGATCCTATGTGAAGACGCTTTTCGAACAAGGGTTGGTGCATGCCGTCGTCGTTGATAAAAGAAGCGCCGCCGCTTCCGGAAAACCGAAGGACCGCCAAGCCGGGTTCGATTCGTGGTATTTGATCGTGACTTCCGCGAATCTGGCGGACCTGACGGAGACGGCGAGTGCGTCGAGATAAGTTATGAGCGCAATTCTTTCAAGACCGCGATCCGGGGCGCACAATCGCAAATCGGGTTTTACGGGGATCGATTTGCTGGTCGTGTTAGCGGTGGTATCCGTGCTCGGAGCGTTAGTGATGATTTCCCTGACCATGTCCCAGCGCAAAGTCGGTTTGGCTCAATGCACCGATAATTTACGGCAAGTGAATCATGCCGTCCTTCAATTTACGGAAGACAATAACAAAACCCTCCCGACCCCGGTGGCCGGGCTGCCGGGAGAACTTTGGTGGTGGTACAAGGAATTAGTCAAAAAATACGCGGGATTGACCGGCGCGTCCTCCGCCAATGACCGGGTGTTCGCCTGCCCGGGCGATCGGGGGTACACGGATGCCAAGCCGTTCCACGATAATCCCCGCTTTGATTACACGAGTTATGTATTCAATGGCGTTAGCTTACCTGGCGTGCCCAGCGTCGCGGGATGGCCGGTCGCGTCGGTGAAACAGACGCAAAAA
Source organism: Verrucomicrobia bacterium UBA1319 (assembly GCA_002306985.1). Lineage (GTDB taxonomy): Bacteria > Verrucomicrobiota > Verrucomicrobiia > Limisphaerales > UBA1319 > UBA1319. The sequence goes on along the minus strand of DBTJ01000139.1, from coordinate 14,684 downwards.
ACCTTGCTTACGATGGAATGGACCGCGCACGCGCCGCTCTCCTGGCATAATAGCAAAACCGGCAAAAAGAATCTGCCGTTTTATAACGACGCAGCCAGCGTGCTGGGGTTTGTCGATGGGCATGTCAGTTACGCTAATATCTATTACGATGGCTACAACGCCGCGTTCACACGAGATCCGATTGCCGGTTATGAATACAAATTCAGTGGGAATTAATCGATGGACACGCCTGGCCGTCGGCCGGGGTGGACGGAGCGTTCAACGAAGTCTGGGATTGCTGTTTTTATGCCTGGGCTTGATGTCCGCGCGGGCCGCGACCGAATTGGGCGCTTGGGTGCCGCTGTTTAAAGGCGTTGACCATGCCGTCGGCACGAATACCGCTAACAATGGCGGATTCAGCCAACTCCAGGTGGTTCACATCATTCGGGTGGACCTCGCGGATCCCGATATTCAATTATTTGCCTCGCCGCGCATGGCGGACTATCAAGTCAACTCCCAGGAAACCTACGGGCATACAGTGAGCGCCTTTTTATTAACCAATCAATTACAGGTGGCCATCAACGCCAACGAGTTTTATCCAGTGGACACTTACCAGGACGATGGCACCGCCATGGACGCCGCCGGGTTGATCGTTAGCCGGGGTGAAGTCGTATCCCCGCAGGACAGTGACATCGATTGCGCAGCCATCCTGTTCACCACGAACAACGAAGCTAAAATGGTGTTTACCAACTGGCCCGCCACCAGCACCGAAGGTATCTACACGGCGGTGTCCGGCACTTATCCGATCCTCGTTAATGGCGTAAATATCAGTTATGATTACCTGAATGATTCCGCCACGATCCATCGGACTCAACCCCGCACCGCGTTTGGCCTGTCCGCGGACCGACGATACTTGTTTTTAATGACCATCGATGGGCGGCAATCTGGCTATAGCGTGGGCGCATACGATTATCAGACCGCGGCCTGGTTGATGCTGGCGGGGGCTGCCGATGGCATCAACATGGACGGCGGCGGTTCAACCACCCTGGTGGTCGAGGATTCCGTCGGCAATGCAAACCGGCTAAACAATCCCAGCACGATACCCGATTCCGGAAAGGAGCGAACCGTAGGGGGACATTTTGGGGTCTATGCCAAACCGGTGCCCGGTTTCATTAATGATATTAAGGCCATCCCCAGTGACACGTCGGCGGCGATTTCGTGGACGACGACCAATACCGCCACCACCAAAGTGGAATACGGTTTGTCGACTGATCTCGGTATAGCCTCGGAGGAGCAAGCCGATTTAACCACGAATCATACGGTTAAGCTGACTGGATTGACGACTGACACAGGGTATTACTTCCGAGTGGTTTCCGACACCGCGACCGAACAGCATGCCTCCGCCATTATGTATTTTAAGACGGAGTTTTACGTCACCACCAATTTGCTTTTTGATTTAACCAATGCTTGGACGTACACGACCGCCAACTTGGACGGGGTGAAATGGATGGCCAAGGCTTACGATGATTCCAGTTGGCTGGGCTCGGGCCCCGGTCTGCTCTATGTGGATCTTAAGCCGTTGAACGCGGTGTCGCCGAAAAACACCGAAATGCCGGCCAATGGCAATTATCCTTTTTACACTTACTATTTCCGCTCGCACTTCCAGTTTAGCGATTCCCTAACCGGCGTCTCGTTGGTGTTTTCCAATTATATCGATGATGGCGCGGTGTTTTATCTCAATGGCGTGGAAATCAACCGGCTGCGCTTTTCCGCGGCTCCCAGCCTTATTTCCAATAGCACCATGGCGGAGAGTTATCCTTGCGAGGGCAATGCTACCTGCGCGGATTTGTTCACGATTTCCGGTGATTTGATGACGAATCTGGTGAGTGGTGACAACGTGCTGGCCGTCGAAGTTCATAATTATAATGGCCAGAGCCAGGATATTACTTTCGGCGCCGCCTTGTTTTATCTCAAGCCGTATTCCCCGGGTGATACGACTCAAATCACGCTCAAGCTGGCCTATGTGAACGGCCAGCTCACGCTCACGTGGGAGGGCGGCGGTTACACGCTGCAACAAACGGAGAACCTCACCGGCTCCTGGACGGATGTGACCGGAGTGTCCAATAATTCGTACACGGTCACCGCCAATGAAGGGGGACCGCGCTTTTACCGTTTGCGGGACTGACGAGCCGCTTGTTGGAGCGCGGCTTCCAGTTGGCGCATGTCCTTCGGCAATTCGGCGGTCCAAGTCATGATGGACCCCGGTTTATCCGGGTGTTCGAGCGTCAAAGTCTCCGCGTGCAACGCCTGGCGATCGAAATCGATCGGCGCGAAATCATCCGCGTGACTTCGATAGCTGGGGTTGTACGCCCGGTCCCCAATTAACGGCACCCCGGAATGGGCGGCTTGCGCGCGGATTTGGTGTTTGCGTCCCGTTTCCAGCCATAGCCGTAACTTGGTGACGACCCCTTTACTGCCGGATAAGGGATAGACGGTGGCAACTTCATAATGCGTGATGGCTTCCAAGGCCGTTTCCGGATTGGCTTTCGCCTCCGCCTCCGTAATCACATGCTGGCGCAATTCATCCTCGCTCAACCGCAGCCAATGCCGCCAAGTGCCGGCAGGGGTGGCCGGCTGCCCTTGCACATAAGCCACGTATTCGCGCCGCATGGTATGCGCTTTGAGTTGTTCGATGAGGTGCCCGCGGGCTTTGGCGTTGGTGGCCATGCAAAACACGCCGCTGGTGTACTGGTCGAGCCGATGCACCGGCAGCACTTTGAGCTGGCGATACGCCGGCGGCAGCGACTTTCCCGCGATGCTGCGGTCTTGCGCCTTGAGTTTGCCCGACATGAAGTCGGCCAGAATGCTCAACGCCGAGATATCCGCGTTCGGGGCGGGCACGGAAATCAATCCCGGCCCTTTATTGACCACCGCCAAGGCGGGGTCCAGATAGAGGATCGCCACGCGCGGATGGATTTGCCAGCCGGAGCCGCAGGACAGCGCCGTCGCGCTACGATTCAGCAGTTCCAACCCCTCGCCCGGATCGGGCATTTTGCGATGGGGTTGGCGGATGATTTCCCCATGCACGCTGACCCGCCCGGCCAAAATCCACTGTTTGGCCCGTTTTTTGGGCGTTTCCGGATGCTGCTTCACCAGCCAGTCCAACAAAGGGCTGCCCTGGCTCTCTACGGCGTTTTCACTCGTCATGCCGGCATTCTACCGCTTGCGTTGCCAAAGATCGATATATTCGTCTTATTCTAGTTCGTTCTCAAGTTGGGACTAACTATCCAAGGCCAGGCGTAAATACTGCGTAAGCGGTCCCGATCCGAGTCAGACCTGTTTGCGGGGTGCGGACGCCCCCAGCCATGTCGGAAAACACACGGCTGGGGAATTCCTTTTCGCGAATTTCCGCCCACAGATGCTCCTGCGGATTAAGCTCCGGCGAGTAATCTGGCTGACGGTGCAAGCGGATGTTCTCCGGGATAATCAGATCCTTGGCGATATGCGAATTGACGCCATCGACCACCATGATCATGAAGTCTTGGGCGTGGGCCGCGCTAACTTGAGCTAAAAATTTGCCCGTTTGCTTGGTATTCATGGCCGGGCGGATCATCCAATCCACATCTCCTTGCAGCGGACTGTCGGCTCCATAGACGTACTGAAACTCCCGCTCATTTGAAACATCACCAGCGCCAAAGAATCATCCTTTCAGTTCCACGAGGGCCAAGTCTTTGCCTCATTTAAGCGCAATTTTCCAAGCGTATCCACGGGAATTGCATCTATTTTTGCTCGTTGCCGCACCTGGCCGACGCCAATGAGTTTTTCGCCCGCAGACGATAGACTGTGAACAAGGTCGTTGGGTCTCGTGGCGTATGGTTTGTCCTTACGGAATAATCTTCTTAAAAATGGAAACTGTGTTCGCTTATTCCAAATCGCTGTCAAGTTGAGACTAATCAACTTGTCTTCCGGGCCTCTGGCGTCGTTATTCTTTAGATATGCGCCTTCCTCATGCCTAGCCAGAGGCCCGGCATCCGGCGTGTATTAGTCTCAACAGGATCGCTCATTAGAATTAGTGACCGATCCATTGTTTTAGCATTTCGGGTATCGATCACCTTGGACGTTGAGTTTTGCGACGGTTTCATGAATATCGCTCAAGGATTGCCAGATCGGTGAACCCGGATTGTAAGACCTCAAAGTGGAGCGTGCGCTAAATCGCCTTTCCCATTTCAACGGCTTGCTTCATGGTGTCACTGCCCTTGATGTCGCCGACATGCCAGGCCCCTACTCCATAGATTACCCCTTTTTCTTTGGCCCCGTTAAGACAGGAGGTAAAGCCGCGGAAGCTTTCCAGGGTTCGTTCCATGGCCCGCGGGTTGCTGTCGGCCGCGGCCAAAACGAAATAAAACTCCTTGTGGCTGATTTCCCGGTAACGGGAACACGTTCGGTCGATCAACGTTTTCATCTGCGCGCACAGGGTGTAAAAATACACGGGCGTGCCCATCACGATCACGTCAGCGGCGATCATTTTTTCCAAAACGCCGGCCGTGTCATCCCGTTGCGGACAGGGTTTTCCACCCCGATAGCAAGTGCCGCAACCCGTGCAGTAATTGATTTTTAGATCTTTTAAGAAAATCTTTTCCGCCGGATGCCCCGCCTGCCGCGCGCCCAGCACAAATTGTTCGCACAGCAGGTCGGAGTTGCCGCCCCTGCGTGGACTCGAGGAAATCGCCAAAACTTTCTTAGGTATTTCGCGTTTCATTATTTGTCGCATTAATTCGGGTCTATCGCGGCGCTCCGGATTAGCGCCCGGTCATTTGCTCCAGTTTTTCCGGGTATCGCGCTCCTTGCACCGTAATTTTTGAGGCGGCGTCATCGATTTCTCGGAGATCGCCGGGCGTGAGTGCGACCGCCACGGCTCCGATATTTTCCTCCAGGCGAGGTTGCTTCGTGGTGCCTGGGATGGGCACAATCCATGGCTTTTGGGCCAACAACCAGGCGAGCGCAATCTGGGCTGGCGTGGCCTGTTTCCGTTTGCCGATCGCGCCGAGCAGATCGATCAGGGCCTGATTCGCCTTGAGGGCCTCCGGGGTGAAGCGCGGCAGGTTGCCGCGAAAGTCGCCGGGGTCGAACTTGGTGTTTTCGTCCATCTTGCCCGTGAGGAACCCCCGGCCCAGCGGGCTGTACGGAACAAAGCCAATGCCGAGCTCTTCAAGGACCGGCAGAATTTCCTTTTCCGGCGTTCTGGTCCATAGTGAGTATTCGCTCTGAAGGGCCGTGACCGGTTGGACTGCATGGGCGCGGCGGATCGTCGACACCCCCGCTTCGGACAGGCCGAAGTGCTTGACTTTGCCCGCTTGAATCAGATCTTTCACCGCCCCCGCCACTTCTTCGATCGGCACGTTGGGATCGACGCGATGTTGATATAGCAAATCAATGACCTCCACTTTGAGCCGCTTGAGGGAACCCTCGACGGCCTGCTTGATGTGTTCCGGCCGGCTATCCAGGCCAATCCATCTGGCCTCCCCTTGGGGATCCAGTTTGAACCCAAACTTGGTGGCGACTACCACCTGCTTGCGGAATGGAGCCAGGGCTTCACCCACGAGCGTTTCGTTCGTAAACGGACCGTAAACTTCGGCCGTATCGAAGAACGTGATCCCGCGTTCCACCGCTGTTCGGAGCAGAGCGGTCATTTCCCGCCTGTCTTTGGGCGGGCCGTATGAAAAGCTCATTCCCATGCAGCCGAGGCCGAGGGCCGAAACCGCCAAATTGCTATTTCCAAGATTGCGTTTTTGCATTTTGAATTTCCTTTCCGTGAAATCTTTCCGAGTTCAAGCCTGATATTGTTCGTCGCTGACGTATTCCAACCAATTGGCGCTCCGGCCATTAAGTTCCTCCACCATGGCGATACGGGTCATCGCTACGGTGGGCGCGCACTCGGCTCGAACGTGACGCTGGCGGCGAACAGGCGAGCCGGGGCTTGGGTGCGGATGATGGGGGCAATCCGTACCGTACCGACAAAGTATTCGGCGGGGCCTTGGGCGGGGGGGGAACCGGTTCGTTTAATATCCATGGGGGTAACTCCTTAATGAAAACCGCCGCTGAAAGGCGTCGCAAATCCATTTCTCGTCATGCCAGCCTTGACTGGGGCATGCCGCTCCCGCCATTCGCCGGGTGAAGTGCCTTCCCAGGTGTGAAAGGCGCGAAAGAACGAGTTGGCGTCTTCGTAGCCCAGCAGGAAGGCGGCTTCGTTCAATTCCACCGCGCTGTGTTTGAGGTAATGCTGGGCTAACTCGCGCCGGGTGTCTTCCACCAGTTGTTGAAAGGTCATTTCGGCATCGGTAAGCCGGCGTTGCAGCGTGCGCGCGCTCATGCCGAGCTCGTGCGCGATGTGCTGGAGCGTTGGGCGCTTCCCCGCTAGGGAACGTTTGAGGGTGTGCTTCACCTGCTCCCCCACATCCGCGCTGGCATTTCGCGCTTGCAGTTCGGTTTCCAGCTGCGCCCCAATCGTCGTGAGCAAATCTTCGTTGTGGGTTACGAACGGTCGATCGAGGTCGGCGTTCCGAAACACGAGGGCGTTGCGGCCCGCCTTGAATCGCACCCGGCAGCCGAAGTGGTTTTCTAGCAACTCACGATGCTGGACGGGACGGAGGAGTTCCAAGCGCTGGGGGGTGATTTGACCATCGGTGCCCCGGCGGCCAATGGATAATACCCATGAAAAGCACAGGTCCACTAATACGTCGGGTTGGTTTCCGTCGGCTTGGGGATAGATGATCTGCACGGACGCGTCGTCCCCGGTGAGGAGGACGCGGATTTCTTCCGGACAAGTCAGTTGCTTGTACCGGGCGGTGCGTTGCAGGGCATCCCGGAAGGACCGGCTGCAAACGGCGGCAATCGCGCTGGGTTGATAGCGTTCAAAACGGGGTTCCGAACCCAACTTTAGACCTATTCCCGGATCACCGCTGGTCGCCCCAATCGCCTGCCAGAGAGCGAATAGTTCCGAGGTCGTGACGTAGATCTTTTCCTGCTGGAAAAATCCAGCCGGTAGTTCCGCCCGGCGCAACACGGCGGGAAGCGACACGCGATGTTCTTCTAACCGCTGGGCCAGGAGATTAGAAACTTTGAATCGGTCGTTCATGATTTGAGGGAGGCCATGTCGATCACAAAGCGATACCGTACGTCTTGCTTGAGCAGCCGATCCCAAGCTTCGTTGATCTTTTGCATCGGAATGAGCTCGATCTCGGACACGATTTGGTGGGCGGCGCAAAAATCCAGCATTTCCTGGGTTTCGGCGATCCCACCGATGGCGGAACCGGCAAAATTACGGCGCGGCAATATCAAATTGAAGGCGGCCACCGGCAGGGGGTGTTCGGGAGCGCCCACCAACGCGAGGGTGCCGTCCAGTTTGAGCAAATTCAAATAAGTGTTGATATCGTGCTGAGCTGAAACCGCGTCGAGGATGAAATGGAAACTCGCTTGGTGCGCTTTCATTGCGTGGGCATCCTTGGATACCACGACTTCATGAGCGCCCAACCGTAAGCCATCGGCGATTTTATGGGGAGAGGTCGTGAACAGGACTACGTGCGCGCCGAAAGCGCGGGCGAATTTCACTCCCATATGGCCCAGTCCGCCCAGCCCGACGATACCCACCTTTTGACCGGGGCCCACCCGCCAATGGCGCAATGGCGAGTAGGTCGTGATGCCGGCGCATAGCAACGGGGCGGTGGCGGCCAAATCCAGTCCCGTGGGCGCGCGCAGAACGAAGGATTCATCCACCACGATATGAGTGGAATACCCGCCCAGCGTATGCCCGCCCAAATGTTTATCCTCGCTATTGTACGTGAAAGTGGGAAAGGACAGGCAGAATTGCTCAAGCCCCGCCCGGCAGTGCTCGCAAGTATGGCAGGAATCCACCATGCACCCCACCGCGCTCAAGTCGCCGGACTTGAATCGGGTAACCTGGGAACCCACGCGGGTGACGCGGCCGACAATCTCATGCCCCGGCACGCAGGGGAAAACCGTATTATGCCATTCATTTCGGGCTTGGTGCAGGTCTGAATGACAAACCCCGCAGAATAAAATCTCAATCTCGACATCCTGGGGGCCGGGTTCACGTCGGGCGATGCCTAGCGGAGCCAGGGCCGAACTCGCGTTTTGCGCCGCAAAGGCTCGAATATTTGTCGCAGTCATGTTCTCAAAGTACCACCGATCTCAAATCCGTCACTAGCCGATCGCGCCAATCTACTCGCCAAACACGCCAACCGGCGCGCGCGCTTAAAATGACGCTCATGAGCCATGAACAAGGCTTTTATCGCCCCCGGTCGTTGAGCCTTTCGTTTGCCCGCTGCGAATGCCCCAAACGGCCAAACTGGAGCGGCCGGGAATGACGGACCCAATGGCGCGATTTTCGGATACGCTAGGTAAACCGTCTCCGCGAGACTTGGCAACCAGGGATCGCATGAAGTACCTTGTCCGGCGACAATGGAACATAGCCATATGGTTCAACCGGACCCATGCGCGACACCCCTGGACGAGAAGCCCCAGCCGCCGACGGCGGTCGGCGATGACATTTCAGGCGCTTCCTCGCTGGAGTCCCAGGCTCCGGACGGTCCGATCAGAGGCCGCGCCGCCGATGTCTTTGTTTTCAATCCCTTTGCCGAGGGCTATGTCGCCCATGGTTCGGCCTTTACGCCGGTAAAACACCAGGTGAAGCTTGCCGAGGATCTGGCGACTTTGCCCCAGTTTCTCTGCCAGCCGGATGATGTGGTACTGCTGACGAGACGGCCATCGGCGGATTTTCTAAATTACCTCAAACAAACCGGATTTCCGCTGCCCGAGCTGGTCGAACTCAAAGCCGGGCGCATCGATCTGGCTGGCAGTCTTGGGCAACGGAAGATCGGCGGTTTGCGACCTTGGGCCTGGGGGCCAGACAGTGTCGAATTGTTCAAGCCATTCTTAGCGCGATTGGGCGCCGGAACCCGAACCGCCGAACGGTATTTCAACCACGACCTCGCGCTGCTTTACTCCAAGTCCTGGAGTGCGGGTTTTCTAAGAAACGTTTTGGCTCGCTGCCGCGAAGGACAAGAGCCCTTATCCAAGATAAACGAGACGCAAAGCTGCGTTGGCGCGGCCGGAAAACCATGGCTTTGCTCCGAGCAGGAAGCCGGCGTGGTCGTGGATAACCTTGAAGCTGCGTTTGAAGCCATCGCCGCCATTCGCCGCCGCGGTCACCACCGGGTGGTGGTCAAAGAAGCTTGCGGCTTGGCGGGGCACAATGCGATCCGGCTTTGGGAGCCAGGGATTTTGCCGGCTCAGCAACGGTGGCTCGCCCATGCGTTGGAGGTCGGCCGGCAAGTGGTTGTTGAACCCTGGCTGGAACGTGAGTTGGACTTTTCGGTCCAGTTGGAGATGGGACCGGATGGCCTCAAACTGCGCGGCTATACCGGCTTGCTCAACGATCGTAAAGGGCAGTTTTTGGCCAACTGGGCGGAGGCTGAACATCGCCGCTGCTTGCCTTCCAAGGTGGCCGCTTTATTCGGTGCCCAGGCGGGCATTTCGGAGCCAATTCACCACCTCTACGAAAGCATCTTCACGCTCCTCGAGGCGGAATTGCAACGGGTTCAATTTGAAGGTCCGATCAACATCGATGCTCTGGTATATCGCACCCCCCAAGGAGACTGCCGACTCAAGCCTGTGGTGGAAATAAATCCCCGCTATACGATGGGTCGCCTAACGGTGGAACTGATGAGGCAAGCATGTCCGGGGACCTGTGGCCTGTTCCGATTGGTCAACGAGACCCAGGCGCGCGCTGAAGGGTTTAGTGATTTTCCCAGTTACGCTGGTGCGTTGGGCGCGCGCCTGCCCTTGCGTCTCGAAGGTGAACCAAGGCCGAAAATCCGTCAGGGTACGCTTTGCTTGAATGATCCCGGGCAAGCCCAAGTATGCCTCGCGACGTTCACCGTCAGTCCCACCCCGAATTTGCCCGGTTCAGTCAGCGGTCAGAAACCCCAGTTTACCCTTTAACCATGCGGAATCTCATCGTAATCCTCGGGACCAATGCCTCCGGAAAAAGCGATCTCGGTATGCGCTTGGCCAAGCAATTTGGGGGCGAAGTTGTCTCCGCCGATTCCCGCCAGGTCTATCGCGGCCTCAACTTGGGCAGTGGCAAAATAACCCCCGCTCAAGCCGCCCTAGTGAAACACCACCTCATCGACGTCGCTGAGGTCTCGGAATATTACTCCCTGGCGCAATATCAACAGGCGGCTTACCGCGCTATCGACGCTATTTCGGACGCTGGAAAACCTCCTTTTCTTGTCGGCGGCACCGGCTTGTACATCAGCGCGATCATTGAGGGGTATGAACTGACGGATGTCCCCCCGAACGATCCCTTGCGCGCCGAACTCGAATCCCTGCCCCTTGCTCAATTAGTCGCGCGGCTAGAAAAAACCGATCCGGAGGCGGCCGGCCGCATCGACAAACGCAACCCGCGCCGGCTTATCCGGGCGATCGAGATAGCCGCCGCCGGTTACTCCGACTCGGCGGCCCGGCGGAAATCCCCGCGTTATCGTTGCCTTCAACTCGGATTGACGTGGCCGCGCGAAAACCTCGAGGAACGAATCGCAAAACGCCTCCGGGAGCGCCTCGCCCAAGGGATGATCGACGAGGTGGCCGGACTCCGCTCTCGCGGGGTATCCGACCTGCGGCTCGATAAACTCGGCTTGGAGTACCGCTATATCGCGAAGTATCTTCGCGGCGAGCTGCGCACCGTCGATGAATTGGTCGCCCAGCTCGAAATCGCCATCCGCCAATTCGCCAAAGGCCAGCTCACCTGGTTTAAGCGAGACCGCCGGATCATATGGCTTGACGCCTTCAAGGACTATTTCCAGGAGGCCTGCGACCACATCCAGGAATGGGAGAAACAATGTCTCTAGGCACATCTTCGATGCCTCACTAATTCACAAATGCTATGAAATACCCCTTCTGCTTGCTCTTGGCGCTAACCCTGACGGCCGTTAGTCAGGGGGCAGCGGACTCACCGCCGAATCCAACGGTTTCCGCCGCTTCCGCCTTAACGATACCGAAACCGGGCGACGCCGATTATCCGACCCCATCACCGAGTTCTCGCCATGAGGAAAAAGTCGCCGCGGTGCGGTCTGGCCGCTATGACCTCGTTTTGATTGGCGATTCCATCACGCATACCCTCGGTGAACTCGGTGGCAAATATGAACCGCTCAAGGGCGTTTGGGAACGGCACTTCGCGCCGCGGCGGGCCATCAATTTAGGCCACAATGGCTATCGCACGGAACAGGTCCTTTGGAACTTGGCGCAGGGCGAGCTTGATTTTAGCGAATCCCCCAAAGTGGCCATTGTTCTCATCGGAACCAACAATAGCGACGACCGGCATTTTGCCAAAGCCCACACCGCCGAGGAGATATTTGCCGGTACTAAAGCCATCGTGAAATTGATCCAGCAGCGCCATCCGGCAACCAAAATTCTGGTGCTACGGATTTTTCCTCGTGGTGGCGACAACGAACAAGGGGTGAGCCCGCCGGCCTTTAACTCATCGGCTCAGTGTATCGAGACCTGCCGCCGCGCGGGCGAACTCACCGCCCGGCTGGCCGATGGCAAACAAGTTTTCTGGCTGGATTTGAACTACGTGTTTCTGCGCGCCGATGGCGCCATCAACACAGACCTGATGTGGGACCTGCTGCACCCGAGTCCGGCGGGCGCCGAAGCTTGGGTCCAAGCCCTGGAACCTACCTTGGCCCAACTCATGGGCGATAAGCCACTCGCGGTCGAGGTGCCGAGCAATTCCACCCTCACGCCGGTGCCGAAGCTCGAAGAAGATAGTTACGATTGGTATGCCCGGCATGCGGATGTGCTGCGCGTCAAAGACCGACTCAATCCCGAAGTGGTGCTCATTGGCGATTCGATCACCCATTTCTGGGGTGGTGAACCCAAGGCGGCGCAGGCCAATGGCCCCGCCAGTTGGCAAGTCGCTTTCGGTCCATACCGGACTTTGAATCTCGGTTTTGGGTGGGATCGCATTCAAAATGTGCTTTGGCGTCTCGATCATGGGGAATTGGACGGTTTGCATCCGCGCGTCATTGTGCTTCACATCGGCACGAATAATACCAGCGAGACCGAGCACGCCCGGCGGAACACCCCCGCCGAAATCGCGGAGGGCATCCGCGCCATCGTGCGGCGATTGCGCGCCAAAACGCCTGAAGCCCGGATCGTGCTTATGAAGGTTTTTCCCCGCGAGCAACGGCCGGATCATCCCCGCCGTCGGCAGATCGATGAAATCAACCGGTTACTGGGCGAATTCGCCCGGCTTCCGGGTGTCACCGTGCTCGACATAGGGCCGCAATTGACCCTGCCCGATGGCGCAATCTCGGCCGAAATCATGCGCGATTATTGCCATCCGACGGAACCAGGATATCGGATTTGGGGCGGCGCCCTCGCGCCGTTACTCGCGGGGGAACCGCCGCCAACAGCGCAACCGCGTTAAGTCTTTTGGCGCGTTCTTTTTGCGGGATGACATTTCGCCGAAAAGTGCGATCTGTCTTTCATGTGATTGAATCATAAAAGGGGCTACCCATGAGGACCGAGAGTCAGCCGGCCGACACGGCAAAAGCTACCGAACGAGCGGGAGCGGCTCCAGCGGGAACTCGCTGAGTGTCATCAACGGCTGGAGCAATTGGAGGGAATCATCGCCCATGTCGCGGACGCGCTCTTCGTCGTTGAACCCGGCGGGTGGATCATCGACGCGAACCCTGCCGCTTGCGCGCTGCTCGGTTACGCCAAACCCGAGGTCTTGGGTTTTTCGCTATGGGATTTCATTTCGGCTGCGTCACGGGAGGAATCACGGAGCAGTTTGGCGAATATGCGATTTGAAACGACGGCCATCCTTCAGCGGATGTGCCGAGGCAAAGCCGGGGTAATCAAGCAAATTGACTTGCGACTGACGCGTTGCCGGCTGGCGAACCGCGATCAAATTATCGTCGTTTGCCGGGATGTGACGGAACAAAAGCTATTGGCGGATCGCTTGCGGCAAAGTGAGCGGCATTTGGCGGAGGGCCAAAGGTTAACACGAACCGGAAGCTGGGTTTTGGATTTTCTGACGGGTGAAACGGATTGGTCGGTTGAAACCTGTCGTATCTTTGGCTTTCCAGACCCTCCACCGTCGCCGCACTACCGGGAATTTCAGGCCCGGGTGCGGTCCGAGGATCGAGACGCGGTGGATCGTGGGTTACGGAAAAGTTTTGAAACGGGTGAACCGCAGCCTTTGGAATATGATTTTGTGCTGCCGAATGGCGTTCGCAAACGGATTGAAACCATTTCCCAGCCGGTCCGGGATGAATCCGGGGCCATTGTGAAGCTGATGGGCACCGTCATGGATGTCACCGAACGAAAACAAGCCGAGGCGGCGATCCGCGCCGCGAAGTCGCGCTTCGAGGGCATTCTCGAGATCGCGGAGGACGCGATCATTTCGGTGGATGCCCGGCAACGCATCGGATTGTTCAATCAAGGCGCCGAGACCGTCTTCGGGTACGCCGCTGCCGAAGTCATTGGCCAGCCGTTGGAATTGCTGTTGCCCGCCCGTTTCGCGTTCGCGCACCAGGGTCAGGTGGAGGCGTTTGCCCGAGCGCCGGAAATTTCCCGATCGATGGCGGAGCGGCGCGAAGTGTTTGGCCGTCGGAAGGATGGGCGGGAGTTCCCCGCCGAGGCTTCCATTTCCAAGTTGGATTTGGGAGAAGAAGTGGTTTTTACCGTCATCTTGCGCGATATCACGGAGCGCAAGCAGGCCGCCGAGGCCTTGCGGGCTTCGGAGAAATTCGCTCGCGGACAGGCGGAGGCGCTAGCGCGGACCTTGGACGCGCTCGTGCGGGAATCCGAGCCTGAACGGATCGTGGAGCCTGTGCTGCGCACCATTACCCAGCAGTTGGAAGCCCATAGTAGCAGCGTTTGGTTAATGGACGAAACCAACGGCTTGATGGTCTTTGAGTTCGCTTTGGATGCCGGCGGCTTCAAAACCAAGGCGGATGCTGGCCGCGTTGCGATCAGCACGGCCCAAAAAAACGATGCGGTTTGGCCTTGGCCGGAAGTTTTCAGGACGGGCAGGCCCAGTGTGTTGGCGGACATCCGGAAAGGGCCGGATTTCCCTTGGCGCAACCAGGTGCTGGCGCAGGGCGTGGTTTGCATTCTTATTGTTCCCATGCTGATCGCGGGTGAAGTGCGGGGCGTGATTGGCATTCGTTTTGCGCAAGCCCGCGCGTTTCGTCCGGAAGAAATGGAGTTGGCCCAAGCCCTGGCGCATCAGGCGATGCTGGCAACGCAGTTGGCGCGTTTACTGGCGCAAAATCGCCGGTCGGCGGCGCTAGCCGAACGCAACCGCCTGGCGCGTGATATGCACGACACGCTGGCCCAAGGTTTCACGGGTGTCATTGTGCAATTGGAGGCCGCCGCCGCCGCGGACTCCAAAGGTTTGGCGAATGAAGCGAAGGTGCATCTTTGCCGCGCGGGCGAGCTCGCGCGTGAAAGTTTGAAGGAAGCCCCGCGCTCGGTGCGGGCGCTCCGGCCGCGCGCGCTCGAAGGAAAAAACTTGAGTGAGGCCTTGAAAGATTTGGCTCAGAAACGAATGGCGCTTAAACCAGTCCCAAAACTTTCTTGCCTAAGGAGACGCGCACAAATAACTGTCGCATATT
>DBTJ01000185.1:4698-30327 GCA_002306985.1 Verrucomicrobia bacterium UBA1319 | reverse complement strand
AGGCGCGGCTGGCGTTGCGGGATCGTACCCCGGTGACGGTCACGGTGGCCACGCGGTATCCCAGCGAGGGCCGCGTGCGCATTGCCGTGGCGCCCGCCACCCGCAAAACGTTCGCGGTCAAACTGCGTATCCCCGCCTGGTGCCGCGAAGCTTCCGTCCGGGTCAACGGCGAGAGCGTGGCGGCCAAGCCGGGCGGTGACGGTTATGTCGCCGTCACCCGTGAATGGCAAGCGAAAGACAGTCTGGAATTGAATCTCAAACTGGAGCCGCGCGTCTTGGCGGGAGATCACAAGAATCAGGGCAAAGCGGCTTTGTTCTACGGCCCGCTGGTTTTGGCGGCCGATGAGGCGCTCCTGGGGGATATCGGCGGCAAAATCCGCGACGTCGCCTTGGCGAGCGTGAACCCCGCCGCCTTGGAGATCACGCCCGAACCCGCTCCGGACGCGTTTAAAACGTGGCCGGAGGCGCAAGTGTACCGCGTCAACGCCGCGGCTCGCCGCCCCACGCCCAAGCTCAAAGCGGGCGATCCGCGGCCCATCCGGCTCGTGCCCTTTGCCGACGCGGGCGCCCGGGGCAACCTTTACCGGGTTTGGCTGCCGCTGCTGGCCCCGCTGAGCGCGAATATCCTCGCCGAAGGGGAGGAAAGCCGTTCCCGCGCGGGAAATCAGATCGGTTCCCTTAACGACGAAAGCGTCACGAGCATCGTGGTCACTTGGGATCAACAGCCCGCCCCGCGGGATTGGTACTCGGTGACGCTCGACGCGCCCATGGCCATGCAACGCATCGTGTTCATGCATGGACAAAGCTATCACGACGGCGGGTGGTTCGACGCGAGCGGCGGTAAACCGAAAGTCCAGGTGAAGTGCTCGGTGGAGGCGGAATGGGAAACGGTGGGCGAATTGGCGGACTATCCGGCCACGACGTCCACCAACGACGCCAAGCTGCAGCCGGGGCAAGCGTTTACCCTGCGCTTGGCGCGCCCAGTCAAGGCGCTGGCGGTGCGCGTGACGGGGGTGCCCGCGTGCGGGGACGACGCGAAACAGGCGTTTTCCTCCTGCGCCGAATTACAAGCCTATGCGGAATAATCGAACGATGAAAACAACTCTCTGGCGATTCGCCCAATTTGCTTGCGCGGTCTTCGCGGCCGGGGTGCTGGCGGGAGAACCGCCGACTCCGGGCGCCGCGGCCGGCTCGCCCGCGCCTTTGATCCGCACGCACGCCCATAACGATTACGAGCACCCGCGCCCGTTGCTGGACGCGCTCGATAATGGGTTTTGCAGCATCGAGGCGGATATCTTTCTGGTGGATGGCCAGTTGCTGGTGGGGCATCGGCGCAGCCAACTCAAGCCCGAACGCGCGTTGCGAAACTTGTACTTGGACCCCTTGCGCGAGCGGGTGAAGCAAAACCATGGCCGGGTGTACCCGGGCGGCCCCGGGTGCTGGCTCTTTATCGACCTCAAGACGGACGCCGAACCCACCTACGCGGCGCTGGACGCGGTGCTTAAGGAATATCCGGAAATGCTGACCCGCTTTGAAGGAGAGCGGACCCAAACCAACGCCATCACGGTGGTTATTACCGGGAATCGCCCGCGCGCGGTCATCGCCGCGCAATCGCCGCGCTGGGCCGCGTATGATGGCGGGTGGAATGATACGGCTAGTGCCCTATCCCCGCAATTGGTGCCCATCGTGAGCGAACAATGGACCGCGCATTTCAAGTGGCGCGGCCAGGGTGAATTGCCCGCGGCGGACCAGGAGAAATTGGCGAATATTTTAAAGGAGGCCCACGCGCGCCACCGGTTGATGCGGTTCTGGGATGCCCCCGATAACGCCGTGGCCTGGAAAGTTCTGTATGACGCCGGAGTGGATTTGATCAACACGGACGATTTATCGGGGCTGCGCGCCTTTTTGTTGGCGCGTTGATTTTCGCGCCGGCGGCCCGGGCCGCCAAGCGAGGGGATTGTTTACTTGGCCGTTTCCACCGGCCACTCGGCCGTGGGCCGGTTGGCGAAGGCGGGTTCCCAGCCTTGCGCGTGGGGATGGTAGTAAAGGGTCGCGCGGTTGCTGGCTTTGAAGACGGCGTTGGTGCCGAACCCGGGCGCATTGCCTTCAAAATACACCCGCTCCAGATGGGGGCAATTAGCGAAGGCTAGGTCCTCGATTAGACTCACTTTCTTGCCGATCACGATATTGGTCAGGCTGACGCAGTTGGCGAAGGCCGCTTTGCCGATGGTTTGCAGGTTGCTCGAAAGGGTGATGCGCGACAGGTTGCCGCAAGAGGTAAAGGCGTTGCCTTCGATGAGGGTTACGCTATTGGGCAGCCGCACTTGGGAAAGCGCGTAACAACGATCGAACATCGCCATGCCTATGAACGGCACCCCCTCGGGAAGGGTGACCTGGGTCAAACGGGCGCAGCCGGTGAAAAGACAAATGCCCAGATTGGTCAATCCGCTGGACAGAACGGCATTGGTTAAATTCGCGCAACCGGAGAACGCGCAGTTGCCAACGTTCGCCACACTATTCGGCAACAGGATCTCCCCGAGTTGAGGACACTTGGCAAAGGCGGAATAGCCCACGCGAGCCACCGCGCCGCCCAGGGTAACGCCCGTCAGTTGCGGGCAGCCGGAGAAGGCGCCGTTGCCAATGATCGTAACGGCGCTGGGGACCGTATAATGGCCGGGCCGGCCCACTGGATAGCGGACGAGCTCGGTTTGGGTTTGGTTAAACAAAACGCCGTCCCGGTCGCTGAATCGGGCGTTGGCGGGGTGGACGCTAAGCTGGGTTAAATTGACGCAACCCGTGAAGTCGCACTCGATATCGGTCACGCTGGCGGATATGACAATGCTCTCCACCTCGGGGCAGGCGCCGAAGCCCGCGAGCTTGACGACCGGTTGGCCATGGTGGCGTTCGGGCAGGATCACGCGCTTCGCCTTGCCGGTGTACCGGATGATCGTGGCGCTATCCGCGGTGGATTCGCAGAGGAAATCGGCGTCGTTTTCCGCTTGGGTGGCGATTACCGTGGCAATCCCCAGCAGGCTTGCGGCAAGCCACCCTGTGACCCGCCTCCAGCGGACTCCCGCAACCGAACGAATTGCGCGTTTCAACCGATCCATAGTTCCCTTTCCGAGTATTCAAGCGGGAAACCCGCCGGACGCAAGCCGCTTATTCGGTTTCGCGTTTGCCTTGCGGCGCTGGATTATTGGTTACTCTGTCCCTACGAGCGTAACTAGGCGCGCAATCGTTTCTCGCGGATAAACACGGCCTTGGTCAACGGGTCAGAGGTTTGGTTTGTTTGCGGGACTTAAATTTTGCGCTTCGCCCGTCATGGGCACGAAGCGGACGGGGAGACAGGTTTTGATTTGGATTTGCCCGTTGATTTTTTTGACCAGACGCAATGTTTGCTCACCGGCGGGGCCGATGGGAAGAATCATGCGTCCGCCCTCTTTGAGTTGGCCAGCCAGCGGCTTGGGTAGGTGGTCGGGAGCGCAAGTAACGATGATGGCATCGAACGGCGCGGCTTCCGGCCAGCCTTGGTAACCATCGCCGATTTTGATCTGAACGTTGCGGCAACCGAGCTGGCTCAAGATCTCCCGGGCGCGCAACGCCAGCGGTTCCACGATTTCGATGGAATAGATTTCCCGAACCAGGCACGAAAGAATGGCGGCTTGGTAGCCGGAGCCGGTGCCTACTTCCAAAATCCGGTGGCCCGGCTCGGGGTCGAGCGCCGAGGTCATGAAGGCGACAAGGTAAGGTTGCGAGATGGTTTGCCCAAAACCGATGGGCAGTGGTCGGTCGGCGTAAGCCAGGGGGCGTAATTGGGTTGGTAAAAACGAGTGTCGCGGGATACGTTCCATGGCGGCGAGCACGGGCTCATGCCGGAGGTCTCGTCCGGGCGCTTCCAGTTGCGCGCGGCGCAGGTGTAGGCGTTCCGCGGCGTCGCTGGGGCCATCGCCGGCAAGTGGCGGGTTGCCCACCGCGGCCAAGCCATGTACGGCCGACTTTGTCATACTACCCCAATATACGCTGGCTCGCGCGGTTTGGTAAGCGGAAAGGCGCCGGCGCCTCCCGGCCGGGGAGACGCCAACTTGCGGTCGGCTTCAAATTAAAGGCTGAAGGCGTTGACGAATCGGGTGTGGAGCAGGGCGGCGGACGGGGAATCCATGTTGAAATCTTTGCGGATATCCGGGCTCTCCAGTCTTTCGATGGCAACAAAGAGTTTCTTGTTCTCGGTGGCGATCAAATCGACGGCCAGGTTCAAGACCATTTCGCTTTCCTGGTAAATCCTGTCTTCGAGTTTGGTGATGACATTCGCCAGGCGATTGAATCCGTTTTTGCTGGCCGTTTCCTGCATGGCGGCCAGATGGATGGCTGCTCCGGCGCGGTCGCCCGAGGCGAGCGTCGAACGCAGGCGCGCGATCAGCTTGTCATTTTCATCGGTGAGGTCGCGCACTTTTTGTATGTAATAGCCGATGATCATGCGGCTACGCGCTTCCGCCTGGGTGGATAGTAAGTCGGAGTTGTTGGCGGGCTTGAGTACGCGGCGGGCTTCTTCGAGGAGTTTGGAAGGGGTAAACGGTTTGACGACGTAGCCTGAAATGTCCAGGGACAAAGCCTCCGCCATGCGGTAGCGGTCGTTGATGACGGTACACATGATGATGCGCAAACCTCGTAGATTGAGGTTGGACCGAATTTTCTGAATCAATTCGACCCCGTCCATCCGGGGCATCATCATGTCGGTAATGGCCAAGTCCGGCTTCAAACCGCGCTCCAGCTTATCCCAGGCTTCCAACCCGTCGGCGGCGTCGATAACGTCCGCTTGCGGAAGCTCCTGCAACACATTGCGCAGCAGCAATCGTATAATTCGGTCATCATCAACAATTAGGATTTTCATGCCGGCTAAAGGCTGGGCTTTTTCGGGCCAAGCGAAGAGTTCGCCAGTTAGGCCGCTTTTTTCACACTTTCCGTTTTGAACCGCAATAAATAGTCCACATCGAGAATCAAGCCTACCCGGCCATCACCCAGGATGGCCGCTCCGGCCACGGCGCGGTTTTGCTTGAACGTTTCCCCCAGGCTCTTGATGACGACTTCTTGCTTGCCAATGAGTTGATCCACCATGAGACAGCGGTTTTCATGATCCGATCCCACCACCACCACAATCGCTTGGGTGGGATCGGTCGCCTGCGGTTTGATGTCGAAATACTCGTAAAGTCTCAACAACGGGGACAACCGGCCGCGGACGCTGACCATTTCCCCGCGTTCATGCACGGAGGATATCATTTGCGCGGTGGGCCGGAAGGATTCGCGGACCATCAGGGTGGGAATAATGTAACGCTGCTCGCCGATGGCCACCATGAGTCCGTCGATAATCGCCAGCGTGAGCGGCAGGTAAATGGTGAAAGTCGACCCCTGGCCGAGCCGGGTTTGGATTTCCACCTTGCCGCGCAGTTTTTCGATGTTCCGATGGACCACGTCCATGCCGACCCCGCGGCCGGAAACGTCGGAGATTGTTTCCGCCGTGGAAAAACCGGGCGCGAAAATGAGTTGATAGATTTCCGCGTCGGAAATGATTTCGCTCTGCTTGACCAGCCCCTTTTCGATGCCTTTGGCCAGGATGCGATCCCGGTTGAGACCGCCGCCGTTATCTTTGATTTCGATAACAATATTACCGCCCTGATGGAACGCGTTCAATTCGACCACGCCCAACTCCGGTTTGCCGCGGGTGGCGCGGACTTCAGGTTTTTCAATGCCATGATCCACCGCGTTGCGGATCATATGCACGAGCGGATCGTTCAATTGTTCCACAATCGTGCGGTCCAATTCCGTGTCTTCGCCGTGCAATCGCAATTCGACTTGTTTGCCTTGCTTGGTGGCCAAATCCCGGACTAGCCGAGTCATTTTTTGGAACGTGGATCGGATGGGCACCATGCGCAGGGACATGGCGGTCTTCTGCAATTCCTCGGTGATGCGGCTTAATTGGGTTAGATTGCGCACGAGCGTGCCGCTGGCGGCGGCGCGCAGGCTTGGATCTTGAGCGACTAAGGATTGGGCGATCACCATTTCGCCCACTAGATCCACCAACGAATCCAGCTTGGGCGTGGCCACTTTGACCATGGGCGAGGACATGCTGGCCGCGTGCGCGAGGGAGGCCGTTTCGGGGCCTTTATTCTCGTGCGCCGCTTCGGCGGGCGCGTTTTCCCCCGCGGCCGCTTGGGCGGCGGCTTGTTTGGCCTTTTCCAACGCGGGGATGGGCCGGCCGTTTTGCGCCGCTTGCACGACGCTTTTTACGCGGAGGATCAATTGCGCGGTGGGGACGATGATCGGGGCAAGGGGCTGGGTGCCGTTCAGTTGGGCTTCAATGGCCACCGTGTATTGCTTGAGGGCGTCGCCGCCTTCAAGAATCAGGTTAATAATGTCCGAATTGATCGCGAGTTTGTTTTGCCGGGCCAAATCCAATAGCGATTCCAAGTC
The DNA here is from genome assembly GCA_002306985.1 of Verrucomicrobia bacterium UBA1319. GTDB lineage: Bacteria > Verrucomicrobiota > Verrucomicrobiia > Limisphaerales > UBA1319 > UBA1319. Next base: position 23,862 of record DBTJ01000185.1, on the reverse strand, counting down.
ATGGGCCAAGCGGTTGACGGCGGTGAGATTCAACAAACCCGAGCCGCCCTTAAAGGTGTGAAACGCGCGAAAAATGGAGGCCAGAGTTTCGGCGTCGGACGGGTTTTCTTCGAGCACGAGCACGCCCAGCTCGATGTTCTGCAAATGCTCATGGGACTCGCTGATGTACTCGCGCAGCAATTCCGCGTCTTGATCGATATTGACGTTCAGCGGCATTTCCACGTCCAGGGCTGGCGGAGCTTCATGGACCTCCGATTTTGGGCTGGCGGTGGCCGTTGGGGCCTCGGTGGAGGGCTCTTTCCGTTCCAGCCAAGCCTTGGGCAGTGGCGCGAACTCACGGTTGTCCTGCGTGGCTTCCAGGGCCGAGGTGAGCCAATTGCTCCATTCGCCCAGGAAGGCGATGGATTCTGGATCGAATAGGCCGGTCGTCGAAAAAATTTCATCCACCGACGTTCGGCCCAATTGGATCGCTTGTTGCAGTACGGGCGGCGGTGGGGCGGCGGCGCAGATCTCCTCGATCTGGTCCAATAAACAATTCACGGGCAGCAAACCAATGTCTTTGCCTGGCTCGGCGTAAACCAGTTCCATGGCAATTTTGCCCGTTAACTGGACTAAATTAGTTATACTAACCTTAAAATCGGTACTCATATGTTGTAAAGCATGGCTCCCCCTCGCCAACTCTCCGGGCTTTTCGTATCCTTCAGGCAGCCCAAAATAATACTATTCATGAGCAACATCGGCATTTCGGGCCGGCGGCTTAAGGAAAAAAGGTATTCCCGCGCGCGAACGGCGGCGGATTGGGCGCGTTTTAGCGGCCACCGGGAGGCTTTCCGGCGGTCAGCCATGAATCTACCCGTTCCTCGGGGCGCGGCTTGCGCGGGGATAAATTCGTATTTCACCCGATTTGGGTGTACTTTTCAGGGATGAATTCGATTGAACAACAACTCGGAGCCAAGGCGGCTTACTTACTGCAATTCAATAACCCGAAGATTTCCAAGGAACGGCTCCATTTGCCGTCACCCGATTTCGTTGACCGCGTCTTTGCGCAAACGGATAGAAATAATCGGGTCCTCGTTAACCTGCAACGCCTCTTCAACGGCGGACGGCTGGCGCGCACGGGTTATCTATCGATCCTGCCGGTCGATCAGGGGATCGAGCATTCCGCGGGGGCAAGTTTCGCCAAGAATCCCGATTATTTCGATCCCGAAAACATTATTCGGCTGGCCATCGAGGGCGGTTGCAACGCGGTTGCCTCGACCTTTGGCGTTTTAGGCGCGGTGGCGCGTAAACACGCGCATCACATCCCGTTCCTGGTCAAAATTAACCATAACGAGTTGCTGACCTATCCGAATAAATTCGACCAGATTCTCTTCGGAACCGTCAAACAGGCGGCGGATATGGGGGCGGCGGCCGTGGGGGCGACGATTTATTTCGGCTCGGAAGCCAGCGCCCGGCAGATTGTGGAGGTCGGCCAGCTTTTCGCCCTGGCGCATGAAATGGGGCTGGCCACCGTGCTCTGGTGCTATTTGCGCAACCCCGCCTTCAAAGCGGATAAAGATTATCACGTTTCCGCTGATTTAACCGGACAGGCGAACCACTTGGGCGTCACCCTCCAGGCGGATATTATTAAGCAAAAATTGCCCGAAAATAACGGCGGCTTTAAGGCCCTGAATTCCAAAGGGTCCAGTTATGGTAAAATGGACGAACGCATGTATACGGAGTTGGCGAGCGACCATCCCATCGATTTATGCCGTTACCAGGTAGCCAACTGTTATATGGGGCGGGCCGGGTTGATCAACAGCGGCGGGGCTTCCGGAGCCAACGATTTCGCCGAAGCGGTGGCGACGGCGGTGATAAATAAGCGAGCTGGCGGCATGGGACTCATTTCCGGCCGGAAGGCTTTTCAACGCCCGCTCAAAGAGGGAGTGGCGCTGCTCAACGCGATTCAAGACGTTTATCTAGATCACGCCATTACGGTGGCCTGAGCGCGCAGGCGCTTACGCGACGAGGGATTGGGCCTGCGACGGGTTAATCGCGGGCCTTGTTTTGCCATTTGCGCAGCAGGATCTCCGGCGGGCAAAAGCCGGTGAAAGCCGATTGAATTAGGTTGAGGCCGACAAAGGCCGTCAGTAAGAGCCACCAGGGGCTCACCCAGCGGGCCAAAGCCAAGCTGATTAGAATCATAGTGCCTGCCAACACCCGGATCTGATGTTCGATTTTCATGCGTTGCCTACAGCCTCCCAAACGAGTTAAATGATGGTCGCCAGTCGCTAAGACTAACGTTTCGCGTTACGCTTGCGCCCGGCTTACGGTAGATATGGAGCCGGTTTACGCAATAAAGTTACACATGGTCGAAACGGACAGTGACGAAATTTGGGTTCGCCAGGCAAAAGCCGGTGATTTAAGCGCCTTCGAAGCCTTGGTCTCCCGGCATGAGGGGCGCGTCTATTCCTTGGCTCAACGCATGTTGCGGCAGGAGCAAGACGCCGAAGACGTCGTTCAACAAACCTTTTTAAGCGCTTTGGAGCATTTGGCCGGTTTTCGGGAGGAATCCAGTTTTGCCACCTGGCTGGCGCGCATCGCCACGCATGCCGCCTTAAAAATTATCCGCCGGCGCCAAAGCCGAGACGCCACCGCCACGGTTTCCCTGGAGCAAAACACCGAACCGCAGCCAGGTTACGACACCATCCCGCATCCCGAATACATTGCGGATTGGCGACAATCGCCACACAAACTACTGGAACAAAAAGAGTTGCGACAAACCATCGAAGGGGCGCTCGAAACTTTAGACGAAAAGCACCGGCTGGTGTTTCTGTTGCGCGACGTGGAGGGGCTCTCGGTGCGGGACACGGCGCAAACGCTGGGTTTGAGCGAGGCGAATGTCAAGGTGCGGCTCCTGCGGGCTCGGCTGCAATTGCGGGAGAAATTGACGACTGCCTTCGGCGATCCCGCGCGGCGGCTCGTGGGCGGGCATACCCATGAGGCCGGGGCGGCGGCCGTTTCGTGACGCGCCCGCGAATTTTTGTAACTTTGCAGCCACTCTCCGGCTCGGTACAATAAAGACCGTTTTTTATGAAATGCGAAGAACTGCTGGCGATGCTGAACGAATATGTGGATGGCACGGTGGACCCAGCCATCTGCCAGGATTTCGAGCGGCATTTGGCGGGCTGCAATCCTTGCCAAGTGGTGGTGGATAATATTCGCCATACCATCACGTTGTACAAGGACGGACAGCCTTATGAGTTGCCCGCCGAGTTTCGCCGTCGTTTGCACACTACTTTGCGTCAGCGCTGGCTGGAAACGCATGCATCCTAAACCGATATTAATATGGGCATATCCAAGGGCATTGATTTAGCGGTCAAAGACGTTCCCCAAAAATTGGCCGGACCGGATTGGCTGGTGGAAATGGAACGGCGCGAGGCGTTGTTTCGCCAGCACGGATTCGACATGGCGGCGGGCATCCAGTTCGCCTTATCGAAAATTCTGCCGCTGAACGGGCGAATTTTGGAGGTGGGCTCCGGCAAAGGCCGGTTCCTCACCGCGCTGGCGAGAAAGGTTGCCAACCCTATCACCAGCGTGGATATCGATCCCGCGGAACAGCGTTTTGCGATCCAGCAAACGGCGTACTACGGCGTGGACGCGCGGATTCAATTCGAAATTCGCGACGCCGAGCGGTTGGGCTGGCCGGCGGGTCGGTTCGACGCGGTGGTGACCATGAACGCCATGCATCACATCCCGGATCCCTGGCGCGCCTTGGCGGAAATGGTTCGCCTACTCAAACCGGGCGGCAAACTCGCCGTCTGCGATTTCTCGGCCAGCGGTTTTTATTTGATGGACCGCCTTCAGCAAGCGGAGGGGAAAACCCATCCGCATCCGGCCCGGCAATTCCCCGCCTGGCAGTCCTGGTTGCGGGCGCAAGGATTCAAGACGAACACCTGGGTCGCCCAGCACGAGGAAATTCTGCTCGCGCAAGGTTAATCCTCGCCGTCCGCCAAAGAGCCTGTTCCCCGTCACTGTCGGGTGGCGGTTGATATTTAGTTATTTCGCAAAAACGCTCATTTCCGAGTGGCGTGGCGCGCGGTTTTCCCCTAGGCTTTTCCGCGTCGAAATCCAAACCCCGTTCTAAAAAAGTGGTTTGTAACTTTTTCGCCTTCCGAGGCTCGGTTTATGATGTAAGTCCTTTTAAGGGTGGGTAGGAATCGTGGTTGCTCACTGGTTAATATGAAGCCTGGAATTATTCTTATTTTAAGTTTGGCGGCGGCCCTGTTGGCGGGCTGTCATAAAAGCGGGCCGGAAACGGGCCGGCGGGATGCGTTGCCCGGGGTCACGGTTTCCACCCTGGCGGTGGCGGAGAAAAAGTATCTGGCCACCGAGGAGGTCACCGGCACGGTCCGTTCCAAAACGCGCGCCAGCATTGAAGCCAAAGTGAGCGGCCGGATTGAGCAAATGCTCGTGGTGGCGGGGCAAAAGGTCAAAGCCGGGGACTTGCTGGCGCGGTTGGACGCGCGCGAGATCCAGGCGCGACTCGACCAGGCCAAAGCGGTGCTCGAGCAAACTCGCGAGGACCGCAAGCGATTCGAGAAATTGCTCCGGCAAACGTCGGTCACGCAACAGGAATACGACGCGGTGCTCGCGCGCGACCGGGTGGCCGAGGCTTCCGTGAGGGAGGCGGAAACCCTGCTGGGGTACACGGTGATCGCGGCTCCGTTTTCGGGAGTGATCACCCGTAAGCTGGCTGAAATCGGTGACCTCGCCACGCCTGGCAAAGCGTTGCTCGAATTGGAGGACCCGGAGGCGCTCCGATTGGAATCGGATTTCCCCGAATCGCTCATCACGCGGATTCACCCGGGAGACGCGTTGGAAATCCGGCTGGCCAACGTGACGAACGGGCTGTCCGGAACGGTCGGCGAAATCGCCCCGGCGGCGGACCCGTACAGCCGCACATTTGGGGTGAAAATGGATTTGCCGCCTGGGGAAGGCATTCGCTTGGGCCAGTTTGGCCGCGCGGCGGTGCCCCTCGGCGAATTGGCCACGCTACGGGTGCCCGCCGGCGCGTTGGTGGTGCGCGGGCAGATGGAAATGGTGTTTGTCGTCGCCAATGGCAAGGCGCGCATGCGGTTGGTCAAAACCGGAAAACGGTTCGGCCCTGAAATCGAAATCCTCGCCGGATTGCGGGTGGGCGACGCGGTGGTCATCGCGGGCGCCGCCACCTTGCTCGACGGCCAACCGGTGGAGGTGAAATGAGCGCGGCCAACGAATCCGGCGCGTCGACGGGGGATCGCCCGGCCAATCTCGGGCTGGCGGGACGGGTGGCCCGGGCTTTCGTGGGGTCCAAGCTGACCCCGCTCATCATTGTGACTTCGGTGCTGCTGGGACTGGGGGCGATCCTCCTGCTCCCGCGCGAAGAGGAGCCGCAGATCAAGGTGCCCATGATCGATGTCCTGGTCGGCATGCCGGGCGCCACCGCCAAAGAAGTCGAGGAGCGCGCCTCCCGGCCCATGGAGAAACTGCTCTGGGAAATTCCCGGCGTCGAGTACGTCTATTCCACTTCGCGCCCGGGCGAGAGTCTGGTGATCGTACGGTTTAAGGTGGGCGAGGACATCGAGAAAAGCGTGGTCAAGCTTAACCAGAAGTTACAATCCAATTTCGACCGCATTCCCCACGGCGTTTCCACGCCGCTCATCAAGCCCAGATCAATCGACGACGTGCCGATTTTGGCGCTGACGTTGCACAGCAAAGCCTACGACCACCTCACGTTGCGGCGGTTGGCGGCGCAGTTGGATGACGCGGTCAAGCAAGTGCCGCTGGTGGCGGAGACGACGCTGCTGGGCGGGGCGCGGCGGCAGGTGCGCGTGCTCCTGGACCCGGCGCGGCTGGCTTCGCGCAACCTCAGCGTCGCGGGCCTGATTCCGATGTTGCGACAGGCCAACCGGCAAACCGCCGCCGGCGGGCTCACGATGAACAATCAAGAAATCCTGGTCGAGACCGGCGGGTTCCTCGCCAACGCCAGGGAAGCGGGCAACGTCGTGGTGGGCACGCAGGGCGGTAAACCCATTTTTTTGCGGGAAGTGGCCGAAATCGTGGATGGCGCGGAGGAACCTGCGCAGTACGTGTTTTTCGGCGCCGGCGCGGCCCGGGCGGGGGAATCGGGGGAGGCGCCCGCGGTGACGCTGAGCCTGGCCAAGCGTCCGGGCGCCAACGCCATTTCCGTGGCCAACGCCGTGCTGGATAAAGTGGACACGCTCAAGGGGCGCGTCATCCCCGCGGACGTGGAGGTGTCGGTGACGCGCAATTACGGGGAAACGGCGGCCGACAAGTCCAACGAATTGCTATTCCACATGGGGATCGCCGTGGTGAGCGTCACCGCGTTGATTCTGCTCACGCTGGGCTGGCGCGAAGCGGGCGTGGTCGCCGTGGCGATTCCTTCGACCCTCGCCCTGACCCTGCTCGTGTTTTACCTCTACGGCTATACCTTGAACCGCATCACGCTTTTCGCCCTTATTTTCAGCATTGGCATCCTGGTGGATGACGCGATCGTGGTGGTCGAGAATATCGCGCGGCATTTTCACCTGCCGCACAATCGCGGCCGGAAATGGACGGAACTCGCCATCGAAGCGGTGAGCGAAGTGGGTAACCCCACCATCCTGGCCACGTTCGCGGTGATCGCCGCCGTGCTGCCGATGGCGTTTGTCGGCGGCCTCATGGGGCCGTATATGCGGCCGATTCCCATTGGCTCGAGCGCCGCGATGTTTTGGTCGCTCGCCATCGCGTTCATCGTCACCCCCTGGGCGGCCGTTCGCATCTTGCCTTGGGGCCGGAAGCCGGAAGCCGCCGCCACCGTTCAGGCAACCGGCGCCGCCCACAGCCATTTCGAGCACGAAGAGGATGTGTTCACCCGCTTATACCGCCGGGTTATGGGGCCGCTGATCCATCAGCCCCGCTCCCGACGGCTTTTTTTGGCGGGCATCACCGGCCTGCTGCTATTGGCCATGGGGTTGGTTGGATTGGGCTGGGTCAAAGTGAAAATGCTGCCGTTCGATAACAAGAGCGAATTTCAGATCATTCTAAACATGCCCGAAGGCAGCGCCCTGGAGGCGACGGCGCAGGCGGCGCGCGAAATCGCGGCGGCGGTGCGGAGCGAGCCCGAGGTGGCGGATTACCAGATTTACGCCGGGATCGCCTCGCCGTTTAACTTCAACGGCCTGGTGCGGCATTATTTCATGCGCCGGGGCGCGCAGGTGGCCGATATCCAGGTGAATCTCGTGGGCAAGTCGGAGCGGAAAGCCCAGAGTCATGACATCGCCAAACGCGTGCGTCCGCGCGTGGCGGCCATTGCGGCCCAATATGGCGCCCGGGTGGCGGTGGCCGAGGTTCCTCCGGGCCCGCCGGTGCTCCAAACGCTGGTGGCCGAGGTTTATGGGCCGGATGAAACCAGCCGGCGGGCGCTAGCCGAAAAAGTGAAAGCGATTTTCCAGCGGACCGCGGGCGTGGTGGACATCGATTGGTATCTGGAGGCCGACCAGCCGAAGACGCGGTTCGTCATCGATAAGGAAAAAGCCGCCTTGCACGGCATCTCGGCGGAGACCCTCTCGCAAACCTTGCGCGTCGCGGTGGCGGGGCAATCCATCGATTTAGTGCATTTGCCCCGGGAAAAGGAGGATGTGGATTTGGTGCTGGAATTGCCCCGGCAAGTCCGCACCAGCCCGGAGGAATTGCTGGCGTTGCGGGTGCGTAGCGGCGATGCCAACGCGTTGCCCGAACCCGGCTCGGCGGCGGGCGCGTCCCCGCTGGTCCCGTTGCGCGAGTTGGTCACCCTCGAACCGGGCATCGAGGAGAAAAGCATTTACCATAAAAACCTCATGCCGGTGACCTACGTGATCGGCGACGTCGCGGGGATGATCGAAAGTCCGGGGTACGCGATCTTCAAGATGAACGCGCAGCTCGCCAAGCTCGACGCGCGGCAATTCGGCGGTTCCACCGCCGCCTGGAAGATTTACAATGCCACCCAGCCGTTTTCGGATCATGAGCCCGCGATGAAATGGGACGGCGAATGGCACATTACGCTCGAAGTGTTTCGCGATTTAGGACTGGCTTTCGGCGTGGTGTGCGTTTTGATCTATGTCCTGATGGTCGGCTGGTTCCGCTCCTTCGTGACGCCGCTGATCGTCATGGTGGCGATTCCCTTTTCGTTGACGGGCATTTTGCCGGCGCACGGCGCGCTGCACGCCTTTTTCACGGCGACTTCGATGATCGGTTTCATGGCCGGCGGCGGCATCGTGGTGCGCAATTCAATCATCCTGGTCGATTTCATCGAGCAACGGGTCCGTGAAGGCATGCCGCTGGACGAAGCGGTGATCGACGCGGGCGCGGTGCGGTTCCGCCCGATGTTGCTGACGGCCATGGCCGTCGTGGTGGGGGCGGGAGTGATTCTGTTCGACCCGATTTTCCAAGGCTTGGCCATCTCACTAATGGCGGGTGAAATCGCCTCCTTGTTCATCAGCCGCATGGCGGTGCCGGTGCTCTATTACCTGGCCAACTCCCGGAAGTCCGGCGGGGTGGCCCGAAGTTAAATCGCCAGGTCCGGAATCGGCCGGTGGCAACGGAGGGCTACTGGGTGTAGACCACCCGATAGAAACGTTGGGCTGCCTGCGTGGCGCCGTCATCGACCACATCCAGCGTTCCCGTGCTGGTGAACGTGCCGGTTTTGATGGAGTTCCACTGCTTTAAATCGCTACTGTAATCCAGGCGGCACGCCTGGTTGGTTTGCCCCGAAAGTCGGAGCAGCACCGAGTCGGCGCTTAAGCGTTGAATGGTTTGGAACTTTGGCGCGCTGAGCGTGGGCAGGGGCGTTTTCACGGCCAGCACGGTGTAATTGTCGAATAGCATGTAATTATCCCCGGCGGAGCCGGCGGTATAAAGCACCCACACGGCGTCCACGTCCCCGAAATCCAGCGGCTTGGTGGACTTGACGATGGGCAAGTTGCTCACCACGGTGTCATCATCGATGTACGCGCTCCAAAGATTCATTTTGAAATCCATGTCGATTACCAAGGAATACAGCGTGTTGGAGGTGAACGTATGACCGGTGGAGATGAACCCGTTGGTGTCGTCCAGCGAATAAGTCACGGCTAGGGCGTAATTATCGAAATTGAGCGTGAAGAGCTTGTCGCCCGCCGTGTTGTAAGTGCTCCAGCGGAAATCATCGTATTTTTGATTGGTCGAATCCACGATGGCCATGTCCACCGAAAACCGGATGCGCGTGTACTGAGTCTTGGTATTGCTATTCGGATACCACAAATACAGGGATTCATTGGTGCCTGTGGGGGGGGCATAGCCGATAAAAGCCTGCTGCCCCATGTTCGGAAAGTAGTTGTTCACCAAGCCATTGCCGCCATCGCCGGAGCCGGTCCAGTCATTTTGCCCCAAGAGAGTATAGGCAGGGTCGAATTTTTCGGAAATTTCGAACCCGGTGGCGTAAAGGACCGTGCTATTGGTGTCCGCGGCGGAAACGCCGGCCACCACCAAGTTAATCAACAACCAACCAATCAGACGGATCTTATTCATGTTTTGTAGCTATGATTAATAAAAACCACCGCCGCCATTTTGTTTCCAAACCAGCGAAAGCGCCAGCCTTTAACGGCCGAGCTTGAATTCAAGCCCGACTATTTGTGCTTGGAATCATTCGCGGTGCTAGATGACGAACTGGATGAGGAACTAGCCTTAGGCGTTTCGATCCGGGTAACCGGCGCGGGGCTGGAAACCGGCCTGGGCGCCGACACGGGCGATGGACTGGAAATCCTCGCCGCGGAGTTCCCCGAATCGATGCTAATGCGCGCGGGCGTCGAGACGGACGGCGTGGATTGGATGGGGTTATTGCGCGCCGGAGAAATGGAGGTCGTGGGGGCGCTAAAGGATGACTGTGGCCGGCTGGAGTTTTGGCTATCGAGCCTGCGGCCGGAATAGTCGCGCGATCCGCCACCGTTTTCGGTGATCGATCCGGATAAGGTGGGCACATTATCCTGGCTAATTCGCGAAGCTCCACTTTGGTTGATATTGCGATTGCGCGGCAGGGAGCGGCCTTGGTTTAGGGTGGGTACGCTTGTCACGGGACGGCGCTCGGTCAAAGCGTTGCGCGGGGTGAATGTGGAGACGGGCGTGGCCGGCCGCTCCGATTCCAGGCGTGGGAGCGATCCCCAAGTGGTTGCCGCCGTCCCGCGAGTTGTTGGCGCGCTTCGGCTGCCCGTTAATGAATCGGGCGAAAGATACGCGGGGGTGGCCACATTTCGCGGCGTTTCCGGCGCGTAGGCGCCGCTCGACCGCTCGCTAAGTTCCGTGGCGGCCGCCGGATTGGGGATTCGGGTGGCTGGTTTGCTGGTGTTAACCAGGGCGGTGCCGGTTTTAGCTCCGCTGGTGGCGGAAGCCGGGCGCGCCACCGTTCCCGTCAGCACCGGAGTTCGGTATTGCGGCTGGGGTTTGTAGATGACTAACGCCGAGCCGTCCTTTTCGATCCGATCCGGTTTCACCGTCCTGCCGGCGGCGGGAGGCAGATCGCGGACGCTCACTTTGCGGGATTCAACCCGGCTAAACTCGACCACTTTGCTATAATCCACGCCTTTGTTGATGATCGCGTGGTTGGGGCCCAGGATGTAGTGATTATTCACCGTGCTATGCCCGTAAAGATCGTGCGCATGCGGGCGATCGACCACGTGATGTCGCGGGTCGGGAGCGCAGAAATGCTGGTAATGGATAAAGACGAAATAATCCCAGCTGAGGCCGTAATCGTAATCCGAGCCCACGGTCACGCCATAGTAACAGAACCCTCGGCCGTATTCATACACGGCGGCGGGCGGCAGCGGCGCCCAACCGCAATAGAGCGGAGTGCGGCGCCAGCATACCCAGGCGGGACCCCAAACGGTGTCGGGCACCCAGAGCCAACTCAGCGTGGGATGATGGAACCAGCGGCCATAATGGAAAGGCGCCCAGCCCCAAGTATAATCCGACATCCAGTACCATCCCGTGTCCGTATAAAGCCAATGCCCGCCATCGCAATAGGGCTCCCAGTCCGGGTTGATTTGTTCCACGGACGGTTGCCAAACCCAGCCGTAATCGGGGACTTGCATCCAGCTGCCATACGGCGACAAGGCGTCGTAAAAGACGTTGAGATCGACGATGGATTCGGAACCGGTGGAAGTGGTTAATGCGGATTTAACCACGCGCGTGTTGCTTTGCGCGAGCCCACTCGCCGCGGTTGCGGCGGCTGGCGGTTGGCTGCCCAGCACGCTTTGCGCGGCGATGGAGGGGAAATTCGTGTCGCTCGCGGGGGTGTTGGTGGCATTGTCTACGGCGGCCAGTTGTGTCGTTTCCCGGAGCATCTGCCCCCGGCGCAAGAGCGAGGAAATGACTTCGGACGTTACGCCGATATCCTTCAAATAAACAATTTCATCCGCCGACGGATCATAGGCGATCGGGGAAGTGTCGACGTACGAAAGAACCACGCTTTCTTCCAGGTTGGCCTGGACCAAGCGAACCACATCGGCAATGCCCGGGGAAAAGACCGGCAAGGCGGGGGGCAGCTTCTGCACCGGATCTTGAAAGGCGATGGCAACCGGCGGCGGCGGCGAAGAGGGCTCGACTTCGGCGGCGGGATTCTCCTTCTTATTGGCGCATCCGGCTGAAAGGACGGCGACCGTTATGGACACCGCGAGAACTAGCCTGGACCAAAATTGAGTTTTCATAGGACGCTCCGGGTTAAACGGGCACTTCCATCAGCCGTTTGACGTTCCTGGCAAACGCGCTATTCAGTCCCAGCATACGAGCGCGCGGTAAAAACTCAAGCCCCGTCGAAGATTCGGCGGTCAAAACAAAACACGGCTAGCCTGATAGACTAGCCGTGTCCAGAACGTGGAACCCGATAAAACCAGCCCGCGCCGCGGGGTGCCTCAGGCGAGATAACCGTTGACGGCATCCCAATCGATCACGTTGAGAAATTCGTCGATATAGCCGCCGCGAGCGGTGAAGAAATCCGCGTAATAGGCGTGTTCGTAGGTGTCCAGCGCCAGAATGGGCTTGGCGCCCCACACGAGATAGCTATTTTGGGCGTCACCTAAGTGATTGAAGAGCAACCCGGTGTCCGGATTGTACACCGTCCAAGCCCAACCCCGGGCGGAGATGCCGGTGGCTTTGAGATCTTTCTTGAACAGGTCGTAGCTGCCGAAGCTCTTCTCGATCAACGCCGCCACTTTGCCGGTGGGCGGGCCGCCTTTGCCGCCTAGCACGTTAAAATAGATTTCGTGATTGATCACCCCGCCGAGCGCAAAACTATACTCGACCTTGAGGGAGCGCGTGGCGCTGAAAATCTGGTTTGCCTGGGCCGCGTTGGCCGGATCGAGCGTTTTTTGCAGTTCCTCGATCTCCTTGAGGATGGCGTTGGTTTTGTTGACGTACCCGGTGTACAGCTTGAGGTGCTCTTCGTGGGTTTTGTCCGAAATTTTACCGGTTTTACCCTTGACCTTTGCAAGCAAAGCTTCTTGTTTGTTTACGTATTGATAAGCCATGTTCTATAATTCAATTAATCAACGTGATAGATATGAGTTGCCGCTCGGTCGCTGTCGTTTGCCGCAATCCACCAGGCCGCCCGCCTGGATTGCCCGGCGGCAATTTTAATTATTCTAAGTATAATCCTTTCTTAAAATTTCGCAAGTGAGGCTTATGCTGTTCGGGGGGATGGCCGGGGGAAAAGAGAAAGGAGCCGGTGGCACGGGATTCCACCGACTCCTTTTGAGCGGGCCGCCGAACCACCGGGTTAAACCCCGGCGGCCTGACCGCCGCAAGCCGGGCGAAAAAGCTCCGGCTTATAAAGTCGCGTTCAATATTTCACGCGCAACGCCAAGCTGACGATTTGGCGGGCGAACTCGCGATTGGCTTCCGCCGCGAGATCGTCGAGCCCGTTGCGGCCCAAATCCACGGAGTAATCCAAATCCGCGCTCAAGTGCGAGTTAAAGGCGTAACGCAGTCCGCCATTCATCGTATACATCCAGTCGTCACGCATGGTGGGCGGATGATAGAAGGATTCGCCCACGCGTAAACCCACTTCCACACCGAGTTTTTGCAGCAATTTCCGCTTATAGTTCACTTCCAAAGCGCTATCCTCGTAGGCGGCCTTGCCGGTGCTCGAAACCCATTGCCAGCGCTTGTACTTCAGGGATAGGGCGTCTTTCGAGGAGATGTCGAAGACCATGCCTATGTCCGCGTACAGGCGGGTCAGATCGGTGTCCGAAAAACCCGAATTGGCGGTGTAATCGTGGAAATCCGGGCCTAAGGACGCCTCGAATTTCATCCATTTGAAGGGCTTGCCTTCCAGACCGAAGAGGACGCGGTTGTAATCGTTGCTGGCGTCCAGATCGGTGGCGAGCACTTTATCCTGGTATTGCGCGCCCCGGCGGTAGCCGATGGTGGCGGCCAGGTTGTTGTTGATCTTATAGCCGAAATCCAAGCCGCCATTCACATCGTAACGGTCGACGTAATTCTGATAACCCTTCTTGTCCGCAGGCACCGGCCCGAACTGGTAGGTCATCAAATCGTAATACAAGAAGGACGCGGTCGGCCGGATGAAGAATTTCTCGAAATCATATCGGAAAACAGCCTTGGTGCGGTCCTGGATTTGCTCCCGGCGCTCGCGCAAAATGGCCGTCGCATACGCGCTGTTGCCATCGGGATAGGCAATGCCCATACGGTTGCCGTCCACATAGCGGAACGAGTTTTCCAGGTTGTAGGAAAAGGCCTCGTATTTGCCTTTGATCGCGGTGGGCACATTGTGAATTTGATTATCTTCATTGCCGCCCGTGGCGTACCAGGTGTAATCGCCGGTGTAACCGATGGATAAAGTATCCAGCCCGTCGGTGACCGTCGGAGACCCATTGATGACGGGCGCCAGATTGAGGGACATTTTCGGGGATACCCCGGTGAAAAACGAGGAGTGTTTTTGCAGCGGGGCGATGCCCGAAGCGTAAATATTATCATCATACCCCTCCTTGACCGTTAACGAAAGATCCGTCAGCCAGGCGGGTTTTGCGGGCAGGCCCCAGGGATCGGCCGGTTTACTGGTGGCGACCGCGTCCGTTTTGGCGCTCGCCGCCGGTTCAGCGGCGGAAACGGATGCCACGCCCGGAAAGGCGGCAGCTAGCGCGCATAAAACCGAACACGGAATTAAGCGTGACTGCAAAAGGTTAGCTTGAACTTTTTGGGTTCTCATGAACTTATTTTAGTAGTGATTTCTTGGTTGCTCGGGTTGTAACCGAGAGGTCCTAAAACTGCTTGCGATTGCGATCCTTAAACGTGATCTATATCGGCATAAAATCGAAAAACCGGAGACGCGTATTTTGGTATTATATACACAAATATTGCTATTAAAGAACGTGATCTCCAACCAAAGTGGTTCCGGCGCAGCTTCATACGGCTGATTAACCGAGGGAATAGACGGTTACAATCAGGTGAACTTTGGCTGGGAATGGTAGCGGTAATAGGCCGCGCAGGCACCTTCAGAGGATACCATGGGTGCGCCAAGAGGGTGTTCTGGATAACAAGTTGTACCAAAGGCAGGGCACTGCTCTGGCTTGATGACCCCACGTAGGACTTGGCCGGCTCGGCACTCCGCCGGTTCCCTTGTTTCGGTGGCGGTGAGTTTGAAGCGGGTTAACGCGTCGAAACGCTCGTAGGTCTCGCGTAAAGCCAGCCCACTATCGGGAATGTCACCCAGACCACGCCATTGACGCGGTGAGACTTGAAAAACTTCTCGGATCAGCGCTTGCGCGGTCGGATTGCCAGCCCGGCGAACATACCGGGTATAGGCGTTTTCAACTGCGGCGCGTTTTTCTTCCAACTGTTTAACGCACAGGTAGATACCTTGAAGAATATCCAGCGGTTCGAAGCCCGTCACCACGATGGGCAATCGGTGTTTAGCGGCGATCGGTTCATATTCCCAATAGCCCATAATGGCGCAGACATGGCCCGCCGCCAGAAATCCTTGCACCCGGTTTTCGGGGGACAGCAGGATCGCCTCCATGGCCGGGGGTACTAGCACATGGGAAACGAGAAGGGTGAAATTGGCTAGTCCTTGCTGAGCGGCTTGTTTGACCGCCATGGCATTGGCGGGGGCGGTGGTTTCAAATCCCACGGCAAAAAAAACCACCTCGCGCTGAGGGTTTTCCACCGCAATTTTCACGGCGTCCAGTGGCGAATAAACGATCCGGACATCACCGCCCCGGGCTTTGGCGGATAGTAAATCGGTGTCGGACCCCGGCACGCGGAGCATGTCGCCAAAGGAGCAAAGGATCACCCGAGGATCGCTCGCCAAGTAGATGGCTTTATCGATCAAGTCGACTGGGGTGACGCACACTGGGCAACCGGGGCCATGCACCAGGGTAAGGTTTTTCGGCAGTAACTCCTCTAGGCCGTAACGCACAATGGCGTGGGTTTGCCCGCCACAAATCTCCATAATCGTCCAAGGCTGGGTGGCCAAGCTATGAATGGCTTCCGCGCATTGCCGAGCGGCGGCGGGATTGCGGTATTCGTCGACGTATTTCATGGCTCGTGGTTAACGGATAACCCAAGATGAACGATTCGGGCGTTTATGCAACCGGGATTTGTCGGGGCGGCGGCGCTTTGGCGTAACTGATCTCCCGTAGGTAGATCGGTTCCAATTCATTGGCCGGCACCATCATAGGTCCGAGTTTCCAGGCCAGCCGTCCGATCGTACTAGCTTGGGGATGCAGGATCAGACCATGGGGAAACCAACGCTGGATCTCCGGTCCGATGGGCACGCCGCCCGTGTCCAATTGAGCGCGGGTTTCTTCACCCGAGGCGAGGTGGAGTGGCGTGTGCCATGTCCAGCCGGAATCCGTGGCTTCGCCGCCCGCCAGATAGAAATCTCCGCGCTGGGCGTCCAAGGCCACCCAAAAACGGCCGCGCGCTTGGGCGGCGTATTGGGTTGCCAAACAATCCATGCCGCTGATGCCGAGGGTGATCACCGGCCGCGCCAATTGCCAGCCCTGCGCTAAAGCGATGGCGATGCGGATGCCGGTGTAAGATCCCGGTCCCAGGCCGATGGCAAGTCCCTCCACCGCTTCGCGCTCCACTTTGGCGGCCGCCAGTGCCGCGTCGATCATGTCCAGGGCGCAAGCTGCTTGAGGGGATGAGGCGTGTTGCTCAGCCAAGAGGTGGATTTCCCCGCCGGGAGCCGGAGTGGTGGCCAGGGACGGGCCTTCCAGCAAGGCGATGGTGCGCAAGTTAGTGGAAAAATCAACGGCTAAAATCTTCATGGACGATCACTCGGGATTGGGGTTCATCAAGCCGGCCCAGTTCGAAGTGGACTAGCCAAAACCGGGGCGGGTAGGGTGGGGGTAAGGGTTGGCGGGGGGCGTTGGAGTTAGGGATCGGGAGCCAACGTTCCAGCCATTCCACCAGGGTGACGCCGTCGCGGTTGGGCAGATATTCCTCCAGCCCGGCGCCTTGCACTTGTTCCGGGTTTTCCAGCCGGTACAGGTCTAAATGGTAGATCGGCAAGCGTCCGCCCGAGTATTCGTTGAGCAGCGCAAAGGTGGGCGAATGGACTCGCCCCGCATAGCCCAAGCCTTTGGCGAAGCCACGCGCCCAGCGGGTTTTGCCCGCGCCCAATTCGCCCAGCAAGCCAATGACAAGGCCGGGCGTGGCGCGCTGGCTCCAACTGGCGGCCAGGGCTTCGGTTTCCTCGGGGCTATGCGAAATGCTCATAACCTCGGGCCGTTAATTCTTCCACCCGGTGCGGGTGTTTTAGTCGCAGCCCGGGGGTATCGCTCGCGCGGCCGATGCAGCTCAGGCGCGTGTCCGGGAAACGCTCTTTCCATCGATCCATAAGCGGGACAGCATCCGCGCTGGCCACCGTAAATAAAAGCTCAAAATCCTCGCCGTCCGCCAGGGCGGCCAGCAACGGGGGCCGGGCGGCGGAACCCTTGCCTGCCTGCTGGGCGGCGCGGCTGACGGGGATGGCGGAAGCCAGCAATTCCGCGCCACACCGGCTGGCCGCCAGAAGATGGCGCAGATCCCCCGCCAACCCGTCGCTGACGTCGATCATGGCGTGGAGGGAAAAGTGGCTCGCCAGCCACGCCGATTCGTTCAATCTCGGTTCGAAATCCAAATGGTGTCCGGCCAGCGAACCGCCTAATTCACCGGTGACGAAGATCGCGTCCCCCGGTTTCATGCCGGAGCGCAAGATTCCCCGGCCGGTGGGCACGGTGCCGAGCAGGGAAATCGACAGTAAGGCGCGTTCGGGCAGCGTGGTGGTTTCCCCGCCGACGATGGCCACTGAGTAGCGGTTGGCTAGCGCGTTCATGCCTTCGTAGGCTTGGGTGGCCCACGCCGTCGGGCGCTCCGGGGGCAAGGCGAGCGTTACCAAGGCGCAGACCGGCGTTCCTGCCATGGCGGCGAGGTCGCTCAGACAGCGGCCCAGCGCCTTGTGGCCGACGCGCTTGGGATCGGTATCCGCTAGGAAATGGACGCCTTCCACGACGGCGTCGGTTTTTAACAGGACCTGCCGGCCGGGAATGCCTAGGTCGATGATGGCGCAATCGTCGCCGGGGCCGGCCACCGTGGCGGAATTCGACGCCAAGTCGCGGGTCAATAATTGGATGAGTTCGAATTCTTTCATATTTACTGGCTGGCCCAGGGCGCGGCCGTCAGCAGCATGACGTTGATCAGGTTAAAGGTACTGTGGGCCGCGATGGGCACCAGCAAATCGCCGGTTTCCTCGTACAGCCAGGTGAGCAAAAGGGCTACGACCGTAAGGGGGATCAAGGCCATCCAATTGAAATGAATGATGCCAAAGAGGATGGATATCCCGAAATACGCCAGGCGCGGATAGCCGAGTTGTTTGAGGGTGGGGTAAAGGATGCCTCGAAACAGTACTTCCTCCGCCGCCGGCGCTAGGAAAATGGCGGTGCCTCCAATTAGAATTTGTTTGGGAAGGGTATTCGCGGCTTCCAACAGTTTGACCGGAGCTTGCGCTTCCGGCGGAAAGCCGAACGCGGTCATGATGGTGCCCACCACCCAACCTATGGGTAGGGCGATGACGGTTAGGGCTACGCCGCCTCCGAAGGCTATGCCTAAGCCTCGCTTAATTCCGGCGCTGCCTAAGCCAAAAGCGGTGGTCGCATCCAGTCGGCTAGAGCGCATTAGCCATACCGCCCACCCCAGGGTGGCCCCTTGAAATCCCAGCAAGCCTAAGATGAAGTTCAGAACATCCAGGCGGTCCTTAGGCCATTGCTTAAGTGCGCCATCAGTCAAGTCCACCACCAGCAACGCGCCCGCAAAGCTCAACATCAAAAACATGAGCATGCGGAAAACGGTTTCCAGCGGCCACGGCTTTTCGGTGACAAGTTGTTTCACTCCGAAGCAATTCGTATTCGCGTGAATGGTTTGTTCGACGGGCAAAACGTTCGCGCTTCGCATTGTCCCGGCGCGGCCTTCCCACCGCCCGCGCCCAAAGTAGAGGTATCTTCCGCGGTAAGACAAGCGGAATAGGTCTGTCTTTGCCTTGAATGGTTCGGGAAATGCTGCAATATGGCCCGAACCAAATTTGATATGCGAAGGATCGGCAATACTCGGCGACCCGTTTCCTGGTTTTTATTAGGGGCATGGGTAAGTTTCGCGCTATTTCTCCCCGCTGTGCGGGCGCAAATGGTGATCAATGAGATTCACTATCATCCGCCGGATAAAACGCAGCGATCGCAATTCGTAGAACTCTATAACGCGGGGCCCGGCGCGGTCGATCTCTCCGGTTGGAGCCTCGCCGGCGATGCGCAATATACGTTTCCCGCTGGCGCCTTGGCGAATCCGGGCGCCTACGTTGTGGTTGCCCAAGATCCGGCGGTGCTGTTGAAGCTTTTCAAAGCTACGGCGGCGGGGCAATTTACGGGACGCCTTTCCGCCCGCAATGGGGTGGTACGATTGGTGGATGCCGCCGGCAAAACGGTCAACGAGGTCGATTATCAGGATAGTTTTCCCTGGCCCACGGTGGGCGATCCGCCGGGGTATTCCATCGAGCTCATCAATCCCGCCCTGGACAACACCTTGGGGGGGAGTTGGCGGGCTTCGGTTTTGGCGCCCACGACCAGTGGCGGGGATGCGCGGGTG
>DBTJ01000185.1:0-4445 GCA_002306985.1 Verrucomicrobia bacterium UBA1319 | reverse complement strand
GGGGATGCGCGGTGGATCGCCGCGCACGCGGACTGGCGCTATTTGAAGGGCACTAACGAGCCTCCCAGCCAGTGGCGCGAGTTGGCGTTTGCCGACGACGCCTGGCTGACCGGCGCGGCGCCCATCGGCTACGACCCGTCCGAAACGATGGGGACCGCGCTGAGCGATATGCGCTATAATTACAGCAGCGTTTATTTCCGCAAAACCTTTGACGTTCAGCATCCCGACGGCATCGGCAGCCTATCCCTATCGATGATGTACGATGATGGTTTCAATCTCTGGATTAACGGAAAACATGTCTTGCGTCAGGATGCCCCAGCCGACGCTCCGGCCTATAATGAGCTCGCCACCGCCACGCGCGAATCGGGCGCGTATGACTCCTTTGTGGTGCCCAACGCGGGCGAGTATCTGGTGAGTGGCGCCAACGTCATCGCGGTTCATTTGCTCAACATGTCGCTGGGCAGCAGCAGCGATTGCTTCTTTGACGCCTCCGTGACGGCGGTGAGCGCGACTTCCACCGGCCAGACTGGGCCCACGCCGGGTGCCCGCAACGCGGTGTACGCCACGAACGCGCCTCCGCAAATCCGCCAGGTGGAACATCAACCCGAGACGCCGGTTTCCTGTCAGGCGGTGCGCATCACCGCCAAGATCACGGACCCGGATGGCGTGGCCCAAGTGTCTCTGGCCTATCAGTTGGTGGACCCGGGCGGCTACCTCGAGTTGACTGACGCCGCTTATGCGACCCGTTGGACGACGGTGCCGATGAACGACGTCGGGGTGGAGGGCGATGAAACGGCGGGCGATCACGTCTACACCGCGCTATTGCCGGGTTCGCTGCAAACCCATCGTCGGCTGGTGCGCTATCGGCTCATCGCCCAGGATAACTTAGGGCAGGGGATAACCGTGCCTTACGCCGATGATCCCCAGCCGAATTTCGCTTATTTCGTTTATGATGGGGCCCCGGCTTGGCGTGGCGCCATTGAACCGGGCAGCGCCGACGCGACGCGCGCGGCGGTGGTGGAATACGGCGCGAACGTGATGAACCGGCTGCCGGTTTACCATCTGATTTCCAAGCAGACCTCCGTTGAAAACGCCACCTGGCTGGAACGTTACGACGGCGATGAATACAAATGGAGTGGCACGCTCGTTTATGATGGGAAAGTCTACGATCATATCCATTACCGCGCGCGCGGCGGTGTCTGGCGCTACGCCATGACTAAGAATATGTGGAAGTTCGACCTGAACCGGGGACACGATTTTCAGGCGCGGGACGATTATGGCAATAAGTACGCCGCCCGCTGGACCAAACTCAACCTGGGTTCGTGCATTCAGCAAGGCGATTACTGGCATCGGGGTGAGCAAGGTATGTTCGAAGCTGTGGGGTGGCGGCTCTTCAACCTAGCGGGCATTGAGGCGAGCCGGTGCAATTGGATCCAATTCCGGGTGGTCGATAGCGCCGTGGAGGCCGATCCCACCAGCCAATATGAGGGGGATTTCTGGGGGTTATACCTGGCTTTGGAACAGGACGACGGGCGGTTTCTCGATGAGCATGGTCTGCCGGATGGAAATTTCTACAAAATGGAAGGCGGTTGGGGGTCTTTGAATAATCAGGGGGCGACGGCGGTCTCGGACAGCTCCGATCTGTCCGCGTTCCTGTCCGCGTACCAAAGCACGACCACGGATGACTGGTGGCGGACGCATTTTGATCGGTATCGTTATTACAACTTTCGCGCGATCGTGGAGGCGATCCACCACTACGACATCGATGAAGGCGCGGGGAAGAATTATTTTTACTATCTGAATCCGGACACGAAGCTTTGGAGCATTCATCCGTGGGATTTAGACCTTACGTGGGCGGATAACATGTATGGCGGCGGCGGTTCGCCGTTCCGAAATCGCGTCCTCAATCGGAGCGCCTTCAATTTGGAATATCGCAATCGCATTCGCGAGCTCCGCGATCTCTTGTTCAATGCCGAGCAGACCGGGCGGTTGATCGACGAGTGCGCCGCCCGCATCTACGATAGCGCCGGCGCGCCTTGCCTGGCGGGCGCCGACCGCGCCATGTGGGATTACAACCCCAAAATGGCGAATTCCAAATACAGCACCGCCCCCGAAAAAGCGGGCAAAGGGCTGTTTTACCAATTCCCCACCGAGTCCGGCGTGACGAAGAGTTTCCTGGGCACGATCCAATTGATGAAAAAGTACGTCGCGACTCGCGGCGCGGTGCTTGATTCGCTGGCGGCGGACACGGCCATCCCGGCCACGCCGCAAGTCGCGGCCACCGGCCCCGCCAATTTCCCGGCGAACCAACTCCGGTTCCAATGCTCCGCCTTTGCGGGCAATGGCGGGCAATTCGCCGCCCAGCAATGGCGTTTAGCCGAGCTCACGCCGCTGACTCAGGCGCCGGGGGACGAGCCTTTCAAGTACGAGATCAACGCCATTTGGGATAGCGGCGAACTAGCCTCTTTCCAGGAGCAGTTGGACTTGGCTTCCAGCCTGGTTAAGGTTGGGCATTTATACCGGGTGCGGGCGCGGTTTAAGGATGCCACCGGGCGGTGGAGCCATTGGTCCAACCCGGTCGAGTTCACCGTGTCCGATTCGGATCACACCGCCCAGTTGGTCCAAAACCTGAAGCTCACGGAAATCATGTACCATAGCCCGCTGGGGTCCGAATACGATTTCATCGAGTTCCACAATGCCAGCGCGACCGAGGCGCTGGAGTTGAATGGCGTCTGCTTTGTCAAAGGCATTGACTATGCCTTCGGCACGAACGCGGTGATTCCCGCCAATGGTTATCTGGTGCTGACCAAAGCCACCAACCAGGCCGCGTTTAGTGAATATTACTCCGTGCCGGCCGACGCGGTGATCCTGGGACCGTTTAGCGGCAGCCTGGATAACAGCGGCGAAACTCTGACCCTGAAAAGCGCGCTCAACGGCACGGTGCTGTTCGACTTCGCGTATCGCGATGCGCGCGGGTGGCCGGCCGCCGCCGATGGCGCGGGCCATTCGTTGGTGTTTACGGAGGGAGCCGCGGCGGGCGGCGGCGCGCTCAACTATGGCGGGAGGTGGCGCGCCAGCGCGTATCTCAAAGGTTCGCCCGGCGCGGCGGATCCCGAGCCCGTGGCGGGGTTGGTCCTCAACGAAATCGCTTTGGATATCAATGCGACCGGCGCGGGCTGGGTGGAGCTTTACAACGCCGGCTCCACGGCGGCGACATTCGCTCGCTGCTATTTGAGCGATGATCCGCGGGATCTCTTTAAGTGGCCGTTGCCGGCGGGATCGTTGGCGGCGGGGCAGTGGGTTCAATGGGGTCCGGCTGACGGCGTCGCGTTATCGAGTTCGGGTGGCACGCTCTTCCTGTCCAGTTTTCCCGGGGGCAATCTCAACCGCGTGCTGGATGCGGTGGCGTGCAAAAGCCGGGCGGCGGACGCGGCTTGGGGGCGCATACCCGATGGGGGCGCCTATTGGCAACCAGTGAAACCCACGCCCGGCGCCGCTAACCAAAAGCAAACGCCCGCGGTCCTGATCGGGCAAATCATGTTCCGGCCGACTTTATCCGGCGCGACCAATATCACGCCGGATGGCGGGTTCATCGGCCTTTATAACCCGGGTTCCGCTCCGCTAAGCCTGGGGGATACGAATGGCCCCTGGCGTCTTGATGGCGATGTCTCGTTGGTTTTTTCCACCAACGTTACCCTCGCGGCGGGGGCCTGGCTGTTGGTCGCGGGATTCGATCCCGGCGACCCGGCGCAACTGGCGGATTTTAAAGACCGCTACGGGTTGGGTTCCCGGGCGCTCGCCCTGGTCGGGCCGTTTTCCGGGGCGCTCAACCCCTCGGGAGGACGGCTCGCTTTGGAATGCTCGGTGGGGCAGCCCGCCAGTTGGGCAATTGTGGATGAAGTGGTCTATTCGGATGCCTGGCCTTGGCCGTTGGCGGACGGAGCGACGGGGGTGGTGCTCGCGCGCGCCAATTACTCGGGCGCGGGGAGCGATCCGGCGCGCTGGACGCTAGCCGCGCCCCATTTCACCGATTCCGCCGCGCCGGTGATCCGCCTGCAATTATTATCCACCAGCGGTTCCGGCGAGTTGCGCTTGCGCGCCACCGGGGCGACGTCCGGGCAAATTGCCATTGAGCGCGCGGCGGATTGCGCCCATTGGACGCCGATCTTTACTAACGCGGTGAGCGAAGGCTTGGTGGATTACGCGGAAAAGCCCGAGGCGCAAGCCTGGTTTTATCGCGCCCGCTGGCTGCCTTGAGTGGCGAAATTCCGGGGGTGAGGCTAAGTTGGGGCGACGTCCGGACTCGATGGCGAGGGGCGCGGTCGGTTACCATTACTAGCGGGTTAGGCAGCGCGAAAAAATAATTTGAGCAATTATGGCGCGGAAATTTTGCTGGCTGGCAAGACGTGAACAAGGAACATATCCGCGGGGATCGGTAACGAGTT
>DBTJ01000162.1:5352-24816 GCA_002306985.1 Verrucomicrobia bacterium UBA1319 | reverse complement strand
CCCGGGCGTCAGCTGCACGATTTTCAGAGGTCGATCCACCGTTTGCTCCTATTTAAACGCGTACACCCAGCCATCTTCGGAACCGATGACCACATAGCCATTGGCAATGGCCGGAGACCCGCTGATGGCTTGGCCAATTTCATAATTCCACAGCTCTTTGCCATCGGCCAAGGAAATCATATAAAGTCGCCCGTCATCCGATCCCACCACCACCTTGCCATCACAAATCACCGGCGAACTGTCCACTTTGCCGCGGGTCGCAAAGGTCCACAGCGGTTTGCCATCGGCGATTTTCACGCAATGCACCCGTTTGTCGCGCCCGCCAAACACCAACCGGTCCACGCCCATCGCCGGCGAAGCGAAGTACGGGAAAGCGCGATCTTTATACGACCAGATTACCCGGCCTTCCTTAAGATGAATCGCCTGGAATACGTTTTCGTAATGTCCAAAATACGCGACGCCATCCTTGATGGCGGCGGAACCGGCGATATAAGCCCCCGCTTCGAGGTTTTTCACCAGCTTGCCATCCGCCATGGTCACGACGTGTAAAATGGCGTCGCACCCGCCAAACACCGTCACCCCATCGCCAATCGCCGGGGAGCCATTAATGTAATTGCCGGTTTCATACACCCAAACCGCCTTGCCTGTGACGGCGTCCACGCAGTGAAGCTTAAAATCGTAACTGCCGACCAAGATCCAATTGGTTTGGCCATCGGGCGACTTCGTCCAATTCGGCGCGCCCAGAATCCGGTCTCCCGTTTCATACTTCCACTTCAAATGGCCGTCCGCCGCTTGCAGGGCGTAAAGAAAGGCGTCGGATGAGCCAACGTAAACGGTGCCGTCCAAAACTAGCGGTGAAGATTCCACCGCATTCGTCGTCGTGAATTCCCAAATCGTTTTGCCATCGCTTAAACCTACCGCGCGCACTTTTTCATCATACGATCCAAAAAAGACGCGGCCAGCCACAATGGCGGGACTCGATTTGACGGGGCCTTCGGTTTTAAATTTCCAAGCTAGTGCGGGTTTTTCGGACAGGGAGCCGAGGGCCACGCCAAGCAAAGCGGGGTCACCCCGGAACATAGGCCAGGATTTGGGCGCCTCAGCACTCAGCGCGGAAACCAGGCCAAACCAGCAAGTCATGAGGAGTAACCCTTTAGAAAAAAAAGAGTTAACGAATTTCATGTCCCTAATATGCAGGCGAGTCCGCGTTTCGCAAGCGGCGAAATGCGGGAATAAGGCTCACGCCAGCCCAGGTAACCCCGCCAAAATCCACGTCCGACAAAACCTCTACTCCGGCAACAATTCCAGCAATCCTTGCAACACCGGTGAATGATTGGTCCGATTGCAGGCCAAGTACAATTCCGCTTGCGGAAAATCGGCGAGCGGCCGAAACACCACCCCGGGATGCGGCAAGGCGCGCAACGATTCGGGCAAAATCGCCACTCCCCGATTGCTCGCCACCAAGCCCAACACGGTGAAGCCGCGTTCGGCCGCTTGCAGCACTTTCGGCGTCAGGCCCGACTGCGCGCAGGCGGCGGCGATAAAGCGCGAGGCGCCTGGATAACTGGCGTCGGAGATCGTGAAAAAAAAGTCTTTGGCCAGCAGCGCGAGCGGCACTTTGGTTTTGCGCGCCGCCGGATGATCCAAGGGCAGCACCGCGACAAACCGGCATTCGGCCACCTTGCGTTTCATTAAGCCGACCGTATCGGCCTCGTGAGCGAAACCAATAAAACCGGCGTCGAGCTGGCGTTCGTAAAGATCCTGCGCCTGCCGGGCGGCCGTCAAATCCAGCAAATTCACCGGGCAATGCGGAAAACGAACCCGCAATTGATCGAGGATAGGTGGCAACAAGGAATGAAACAGCCCCCAAACGTAGCCCACGTTGAACGGACGCTCGAATTTGCGCTCGGCTTGCTGCGCCGCCCGGATGGCATGTTCGCTCTGCTCCAGCAAGGCTTTCGCCTCCACTAAAAAGGCCTGCCCCGACTCGGTCATTTGCACCCCGCTGCGGTCGCGCAAGAGCAACGCCACGCCGACTTCGTCCTCCAATTGGCGGATTTGCCGGCTCAGGGCAGGCTGCGCCACCCGCAATTTGCGCGCCGCGCGCGTGAAGCTCAATTCTTCCGCGACCCCGACAAAATACCTTAAATGGCGCAGTTCCATGCCGGGCTAGCATACCTGGATGCGATCAGCGTGCGACTTAAAAAGTATTAGCCGCCCGCCGCCCGCCCGGATTACGTTTAATCCGTGAGAAAATCGTGGGATACCCAGTTTGCCCGGCGCACCCATTTTATGAAACGGTCCGCCATTCGGGAACTTTTAAAACTAATCGCCCAACCCGGCATGATTTCGTTCGCCGGCGGCTTGCCCGCTCCGGAGACCTTTCCCGTCGAGCCGCTGCGCGCGGCGGCGGACAAAGTTTTGACCACCCTCGGCAGCCAGAGCCTGCAATACAGCGAATCGGAGGGCATTGCTCCGCTACGCGATTATATCGCCGCCTCCCATTCTCGCCCGGGCTACACCGTCCGCCGCGAAAACGTGGCGGTGGTAAACGGCTCCCAACAAGCGCTGGATCTCCTTGGCCGGGTACTTTTGGATGAAAACGACACGGTGCTGGTGGAAAACCCAACCTATCTAGCCTTGCTTTCCGCTTGGCGGCCTTTGGGCGTGCGGTTCAGCGCCATCCCTTGCGAAGCGGATGGCCTACGGGTTGAAGATTTGCCCGCACTTCTCCAGGCAAATCCCAAGCTGGCCTACTCCATCCCCAATTATCAAAACCCTCAAGGCAGTCTCATGAGCCTGCCTCGCCGCCGGCGATTAGCAGCTTTATTGCGGGAATACGGTCAGCCATTGGTCGAAGATAATCCCTATGGCGACTTGCGCTATGAGGGCGAGCCGCTGCCGGATGTTTTTGAACTCAACGCGCGCAATGGGGACGCCGGCGTTTTGGAAACCGAAGTGATCCGCACCGGCACTTTTTCCAAAGTGCTCGCCCCCGGATTGCGGCT
Organism: Verrucomicrobia bacterium UBA1319; assembly: GCA_002306985.1. Lineage (GTDB taxonomy): Bacteria > Verrucomicrobiota > Verrucomicrobiia > Limisphaerales > UBA1319 > UBA1319. Next base: position 21,808 of record DBTJ01000162.1, on the reverse strand, counting down.
CGGCTATGTGGTCGCCCACCCGTCGGTTATCGATAAAATCGTCCTGGCCAAGCAATCCACGGACTTGCACACGGCCTCCTTCAACCAATATTTGGTCCTGGAGCTACTGCAAAGCGGCTTGCTGAAATCCCAAATCCCGAAAATCCGCGACTTTTACCGGCTGCGTCGCGACGCCATGTTGGCGGCCATGGCCCGCTATTTCCCGGACGTTGTCCAATGGACTCACCCCCAGGGAGGTATGTTCTTGCTGGCCACCCTTCCTCACGGTGCGAACACCTCGGATATTTTGTCGACGGCGCTGGCGCAAAAAGTGGCGTTCGTGCCCGGCGCCGATTTCCACTTGGACGGCCGGGGTGAAAACACGATGCGCTTGAATTTCTCGTATAATACGCCGGAGATCATCGAGGAAGGCATCCGCCGCCTGGGCCAAGTGTTACACCACGCGCTGGCTCAATGTCCCCGACAACCGGCGCAACCCGTCACCACCGCCATTTTCTCCGCATCCGGCGGGAAATTGACCAAAAGTTCGGAGGCCAGCGCCTTGAGACGCTGAATTTCACCCGCTCCCATCACTTCCCGATCGAAGACCTCGCAGCTTTCATTGAGCCTCGCTATTTCGGCTGGCGGTATGCCTTGCCGCGCCATGGGATAAAGGATGTTATCCTCTTTCTGAATGTGCGCCCGGAGTAAGGGGATCAAGGCGCGCGCGTGTTCCGCCACGGCTTCCCTTTCCGGCAAGGACAACGGCCCGGTGCCCCGGCCGATTTCCGCCAGCGCCCCCACGTGCTCGCGGCCTTCGCCGTGTTCGGCCAGCATCACGCCCAACGGCCCGTATTCCATCGGAAAACCGCACCGGTTCATCTGGACGAATAACTCCTTCTCTTCTTTGCCATGATGGCAATGATCCGCGAAATGCCGGAAAAACCAGGCGAACTGCCCCACTTGGCGGCGATCCTCCGGAACTGGGGTGAAAAGCTGCTCCACAAAAGTATCCAAGGCCCCCAGCACTTGTTCGATCAGCCGGTGTTCGTTCATCAGAGTTTCAATGGCGTCTTTCATAATTTTGTCTATGGGTATCAACATACACGGGCCGCCTCGGTGAGGATTTGACCTAAATCAAAGGCGCGGGTTTTCGCGATTCCGGCTGTCTTGGACGCGCGAGCTTTTGATTCCTTGTTTATTGCGGCGGGGCGTGGTATATCATCCGTCTCTTTGAGATGCTCAGCGATTCCGCCAACGCGCAACGTCAGGCCACGCTCTCGCAGGATCTTTTCCGCGAGGTGCGCCCGGATTTTTTTCGCGTTCTCAGCGGCGTGAACGCGCCCGTGTACGCGGACGCGCTCGACGCGCTGGAACAGGAGTCCTCGCAACGGCATGAAGGCATGGACCGCGAGGACGCGTTGTCGCTCGTCACCGAAGTTCTGTCCCGCCGCCCGGATTTTCAGCTCGAACTGGAAGAAGGCATCGACCTGGCGGCGCTGGCCACTTTTTCCTTAAGAGATAAAGCCCGCTACGTGCTCGACTATTTCACGCGCGCCTCGTGGGTCGAGGCGGAAACCGGGGCCGACTGGCGCCGGGTGATTCATTTCAACCCCCACGGTTCCACGTTGCTGACGGCCGCGCGCAAGATCGCCCGGCCGGACGCCGCCGTATTCACGGATAAACTGGTGAGCGTCTGCGCGCTCCTGGCCAATCCAGCGGAACTCCAGCGTCAGCCCTGGGAGCATCTGCAAACGTGCTGGGACAACGCGCGGCAAGGCTTGGCCGAATTGCGCGCCATGCGCAAGAGCATCGAGCGATTTATCCGCCGCCAGCTCGAAACCGAAACTTTGGGGGATAATTTGGGCGTGGTGTTCGATCAATACGCCGAGCAAGTCGGCCGCACCTGTTACGCCGAGTTGGTGCGCTCCCAATTGGCCAATCGCCTGGCCGCCGCCCAAGAGCATTTGCGCGGCCTGCTCAACGACGCCGATTTGCTGCATAAAATGCAGGCGGAAGTGCTGCGACGGGAACCGAGCTTGGCCACCAGCGCCGCGATGTCGCGGGTGCGCGTCCGGCTGGACGAACTGGGACGCGCCCTGGACGGGGTGATCCCGCTCGCCGACCAAATCGACAATAGCACCGCCGAATTTACCCGCCGCTCCCTGGCGCGTTTCCGCTACTTGCAGGAAGTCGTGGGCGAACGCCGCGGGCAAATGAAAGAATTGTTCGAACTCGTGAATCGATCCTTTGCCGACGCGGGGGGCCGACTGTCCGACTTGGACGACCAGATCGAGTTGCCCCCGCTCCGGCTGCCGGAAACCCGCCTGCTGGCGGGCCGCGATTCACTCTACGAACCCGCCCGCCGCCGCACGATCGAGGAAAACGCGCCCCTGGCGGGCGACGTCTCCGAAGCCCAACGCGAAAACGCCCGGCGCCAAATGGAAAGCGCGTTGCGGGATTCCTTGTCGGTGACCCGCGCCAACCACTTTATCTCCCAACTGCCGGGTGGCAAGGGGTCGCGGATCAGCAGCGGTGAATTCCCGGTTCGCAACGAGGACGATTTAGCCGACCTGATCGCGGTGCTGTTGCACGCGGAGTCCGCCGAAGCCCGTTACCGGATCGAGTCGCCGCGCGTGGCCGAGGAGGGCGCCGAGGTGGCGCACGATCGCAAGGCCACTTGTGAAATCGAACGTTTTTTTGTGATTAAAAAGTAATATGTCCATCGAACCCGCCATTCCCTCGCCCCTGCTGGCGCGGCTTTCCGATCCGGACCGGGAACGCATGGGTGAAGCCATGCAAGCGCTGCTGGCGCATGGATCGATCCTGGGCCTGGAGCCGGGCCAAGGGGAACTTTACACCTGGTGCCGGTTGAATTTGGATTGGTTGCGGGAAGTGGCGGCGCTGTCCGGACTGCAAGTGTTCAACGAACACGAAAGCCGCTTGATTCAAGCCATTCCGCAGCGTCCGGACCTCACTCTGCGGCTGCGCCAGGACGCCACGCTCGTGCTGCTCGCGTTGTGGTACGAATTCGACACCCAGGTGCGCGATCATGGCGCCACCGATGTGAAATTGACCGTCGAGCAACTCAACCAATTACTGAAAGAAAAGCTGCTGCCCGAGCTTAAGGAACCTCCCAGCCGGGGCCGGCTATTGGAAATCCTGCGTCAAGCGCAGCGGTATCATTTGATCCACTTCGCCGCGGGCGATCCCTTCGAGCAATCGCAGATCGAAATTTTGCCCACGCTTAAGCGCGTGATCCCCTTCCAGGACTTGGCGGATTGGACCCGCGCCTCCGACGCCCACAAGAACCCGGGGACGGCGCCGACGGAGGAAGCTGAAACCGAAACCGAGGTGAAACCATGAGCCGCGCCATTCGCCTGACCAAAATTCACGCCCTTAATTGGTACGGCTATAGCGACAGCCTGGAAACCAATGGGCATCTGCTGCTGGCGGGCGTCACCGGCTCGGGCAAGAGCATTCTCATGGATTTAATCCAGCTGGTGCTGGTGGGGACGGATCGCGCCTTGTTCAACCGGTCGGCCACGGGCACCACTAGCGACCGCACGCTCAAAAGTTATATTCTTTGCGACACCAAGCGCGAGGAAAACGGCCAGCCGCAATACGTCCGCGATAAGGGCGCCATTTGCTATGTGGCCCTGGAATTTACCTGGCCGGATGGCGAGCGCGTGGAGACTTGGGGCTTGCGCATCGAATATCGCAATACCGTCGAAAACCAAGGCCGGGTGCTACCATTTTTTTGCGCCGGCGCGTTGAATAAAAGCGATTTCCTCGATCCCGCCCGGCGCCCGCTCGAACAGGCGGCCTTCCGGCATTTCATCGAGAAACAGCGGGACGGCCACACCTTTGAAACCCAAGAGCAGTATCTGCGCGACATGGCCGGCCACAGCCATCTCAACTTCAATCGGTCCGTCTTGTCCAGCCTGCTGCCCACGGCGATGTCTTTCACAAACCTTAAAAGCTTCGACGAATTTTGCCGCCGGTTCATCTTGCCCGGCGACCGGCTGAACGTCGCCGATGTCGTGGCCAGCTACCGCAATTTCCAAGCCTACGAGCGGGACTTGCGGGAACTGCGCGATCAATACGAACGGCTAAGTTCCATTTGCCAGTTCCACGCCCAATACACCGCAGCCGAGCGGGACCGCACCCTGGCGCGCTGGCTTTCCGCCGAGGCGGAACAGGAGAGCGCCCAAGCGCGGATGAACGAGTGCCAAAAACGATTGGCCCGGTTGCGCGAAGATCGCGCCCAAGAAACGGCGCGGATTGCCGAACTCGACGAACGCATCCATAAACGCGCCGAGGAATTGAAACAGCTTCAAGCCCTGATCGCCCAATCCAGCGAAGGTCAATTGTATCTGTTCCTTAAATCCCGCAACGCGGATTTGGCGCGCGACATCGAACGGCTGCGCGGCATTGGCGAAAGAGTGGACACGGCCTTGCGTCAGCGCATCCGCAACGCCCAAACCTGGCTCGCGGAAACTCAAGCCGCGCCGCTCGATGAGCCGGCGGACTCGAATGCCTTCGCCAGCGCGGTGAAACGCCTGGAGAGTTGCCGCGCCGAGGACAGTGAAACTTGCCTGACCTTGGTCGCCGCCGAAGCCGAGCAGCTCAAAATCGGCCTGAGCCGCGGCATCCGCGCCGTCCGCGAGCAACTGGATGCGGTGAGAGCGGAAATGGCGGAGTTGCGCGACGAGATTGCCGCGCTCCAATTGGGCCACCTGCCCTTCCCCACCAAAGTGCTCAATGCCATCAACAACGAATTGCCCGGTAACGGCCGCGAGCCCGCGGCCCAGCCGCTCTGCAAACTTTGCGAGGTCATTGACGAACACTGGCGGCCCGCCGTGGAAGTCGCCTTCACTCGCAAATTCGCCATCGCGGTGAGCCCGGCGCACTACGAACGGGCGCTGGCGATCTATCTGGATTTGGAAGCCGATTCCCCGCTGGAGTCCCTCATTAATCCGTCCAAGGCCAAGGCGCGCCCCGTTCTGCCGGGTTCGCTTGCCGAGAAAATCGAAGCCTCCACCCCGGAAGCCCAGGCGATCATCAGCCAGTTGTTCGGCGATTTGATGTGCGTGGAAAAACGCGCGGATCTCGCCCGGCACGAGCGGGCCATCTTGCCGGATGGTTTCCTGGTCAACGGCGCCTTTGCCGAACGGCCGCGCCACTATGATAATTTGCCGTTCGTCGGCCAAAGCGGCCTGCGCAAGCAGTTAGAGGTCAAACGCTCGCGGCTGCAAAGTCTGGAAGCCGAGGAACGCCAGGCGCGCCCGCGCGTGGAGGAAGTGGACCGTATCAACCACCGCGCCGGCGAGCTGATTCCCGCCCACACTTCGCTGACTCGGGATCTGGTCGAGGCTCGCCAGCTATTTAAATTGGACGCGGAATTGCAGGAAAACCTAGCCAAGCTTCAGACCATCGACAGCGCGAGTTTCGAGGAAAACGAACGCCAGCTCGCCAGCAAAGAACTGGAACAACAAGCTTGGCAAAAAGAATTACGCCTGCTGGTCGGCAGCCAGAAACGGGGTGAAATCGAGGCCATCGAACTCGCTTTGGCCGGTCTGAACGCCACCGCCGAGCAAGCCACGCGCCTTTTCGATCGAATCAAAGCCGACTCGGGCGATATCTCGATCCACGCCGCGCGTTTGAAAGAGTTGAAGGAGCTGGTCGCCCTTGAAGCCCTCACCCCGGAAGCGGCGGCGCGGCGGTTCACCAACCTCGAAGCCGACGCCCGCGAACAGGCCGCCACCAACAAAGTCGGCTTGGAAGCGGCCCGCCGCGAACTGGCCATGGCCTATCGCAAATTCGAGGATTTGGTTCCCGAAAACCCTTCCAACGAGCCGTGGGCGAAACTGCACCGGCAAATCGCCGAGGCGAACATTCCCGATTACCAAGCCAAATCCCAGACCGCGCGCAAACAGTGGGAAAATCTCTTCCGCACCAATGTGCTGTCCAAACTGGATCGCGCCCTGCGGGAAGTGCGCGACCTCGTTTACCTGTTAAACAGCCAGATGAAATCGCCGATTGGCAACGATCGGTACGAAATCCAAGCCAAGCCGAGCCCGGATTTCAAAACCTATCGCGATCTCATCAGCTTGAATTGCCAATGCCAGCAAGATGACTTGTTCTTCGCCTCCGTGGACGGCGAAATGAAAGCGGCTTTGGAGCATTTCCTCACGACGCTGGTGGAGGAGCCGGATAGCATTGAAGCGGCGCGCTTGCTGGATTACCGCCATTATTTCGATTACGACCTGCTGGTCTGGGATGAGCGCGATGCCCAAGCCAAATCCGTGAGCGTGGACCGCCAGAGCGGCAAGTTTAGCGGCGGCGAGAACCAATCGCCTTATTTCGTGGCGATCCTGGCCAGCTACCTGCGGGCTTACAACCGGCACGAGACGCGCTGGCGCGATCCTTCCCTGGCGCTGGTGCCCATCGACGAGGCGTTTTCCAAACTTTCGCCCGAGCGCATCGAGGATTGCGTGCGCGCCTTGCAACAATTGGATCTGCAGGGCGTGCTTTCGATGTCGGCGGGCAACATCCCCTTCGCCTTCAGCCAATGCGACCAGCTGATCATCGTCTCCAAGCACGAGGAACGCAACGGCGCGCGGTCCCTGATCCGCAACGTGCCCGTAAGCATCCGCCGCGACTCGGAAGCCGGCCGCAAGTGGATGCAAGAGCACGCTTGATGGCCCGCCACATCGGGCATGAAAACGATTCGTTCCAATCCCGTATCAGCCGCCCTGGCCGCCGCCTATGAGCGTTCGGCGGCTGGCCGCACCGGACGCGCGGAACGAGATTTTCAAATCGATTACCGGGAGTTGCTCCGGCAGGCGCAAGCCGGCGATGGCGAAGCGCGCGCAATCGCGGATGCGGAACTGGCGGCCGCCGCGGAAGCCGGGATTCTGGTTTTGGAGAAACACCCGCGCGATCCGTCGCTCATCTTCAAGATCCGTTTGCCACTAGCTAACGAACCCCGCTTTTACGAGCGGCTCGGCCTGCTTTCGCCCACCCAAAAACGCGCAAACCTGGCGGGACAATTTTCCGCCGCTTCCCAGTTTGAAATCGCGGAAACCTGGCGTCCCGCCTGGGTGGCCTGGTGCGATAAAATGCGCCAAGCGGCGGTCGATGGCCAGCCCGCGCATCCCCTCTCAATCCAGGACCCCGCGGGCAATCTCGAACTGCTGCGGCTCATCCCCAAGTTGTTGGACTGGCGCGAGGAATCCTTACTGCGCTTCGCCAGCTGTGTCTTGTGCGGCCATTCCAAGCGACTCGAAGCGTTGTCCGGCAAACTGGGTGCGCTGCTGGAACAAGTCACCAGCGGCGAGTATAAATCTTTGGAAAACCTGGGGCTGCTCGAAAACCCGCGCTTCGTGTTGTGTCACGGGCCTCTGCGACTTCAAACGCCATCAGGCGCGCTGGACCTTGGACTACTCACCGGCCCTTTTCGCCTTTCCATGGGCGACATCGTCCAAGCCGTCTCGCTGACTGCCGACGCCTCGCGCTGCCTAGCCGTCGAAAACGAAACGACGTTTCATGAACTGGCCAAACTACGGAGCGGCTGCCTCTTACTGCAAACCAGCTACCCCGGCAAAGCAGTGCTCGCCTTGTTGAGCCGCCTCCCCGATTCGCTCGAATTTTGGCACTTTGGCGACAGCGATCCGGATGGTTTCGACATTTTGCGCGACTTACGCGAACGCTCGGGACTGCCCTTCCGCGGCTTGCATATGCGCTTTCGTCCACAGCCAAAGGGGCCGGAATTGAGCCCGGAGGAACGGCGCAAATTGGAACGGCTGATCAGCCTGCCAGCCATGGAGGCCGAGCGCGCTGAATTGCGGGCAATGTTAGCCGCCGGTCACAAAGGGCGATTTGAACAAGAGAGCCTCGGTAGACCCGCGTTTGTTCAGTGGCCGTTTTACTGACCCGGGCTCACGCCTCCGCCGGGGCGCGGTTCACCCGTTCAATGGCCGCGCATCGATCTGCGCGGTGCTGGCGAATCCAATCATGGCCGCGTCCAGCAATCGGCATCGCATGGCGTAGCGGATGGATTTATCCCGATCATCGGGTTGGATAAATCCGCCCTTGCCGATGAGCTTCGCACCGATTATCCCCCTGCCCTTGTCACGCATGGCTTGGATTTCCTTGATCGCCAGGGGCAGCGTTTTGAGGTCTCCCGAAACGTCCCAATGGTCGGAATGGCCATCGGTGTGGCGGCCTTGAGAATTTAGCCGCGCGCGAGGTAGGTCGTGTCAATCGGTTTGCGTCGCGCAAGTCAACGCTGGCAAGCCGTGGCACGACGCGCCTGGGGCGCGAATGACGTGCTTTTCCATGGCCTCGGAAGTGGCGCCGGTTCATTTCTGAATCTTGCGTCGGGATCGGAATAATTCGCATTTGGCACCGATAGTTATGGGAAACCAGCCGGCGGTTAACGCCGGTCTTTTTCTTAATCGGCTTGTGACCACGCGCCCCACCTGCTAGAAGATACCCCAGTTCGTCGGGATTCCTGCGCCGCCGCACCGCTACCGGCCGCGGCCTGGCGCGATTCGTCCCGTGTCTCATGAAAGAATTTATCAAAAAAATGGCCGTGCTCGCGATCCCGTATCGCAGCCGGCTGATTGCTGGCATCATTACCGGCGTCATCGGCGGCTTGCTGGAGCCCATGCTTTTGATCGTCATCAATTTCGTCGCCAACGCCTGTTTCCCTCGTCCAGAGACCGATGGCTTGGCTAAATCCACTCCTTGGCTGGATTCGATCGCCAAACTGCCCGAGCCTTTGCATGGCTGGCTGGCGGGATGGAATTTTAATCTCACCTTATATCTCGATGACCACACCCTGAATTACCCCACCTTAATCGCCATCGCTATAACCATTCCGGGAGTCATGCTGTTGCGCGGGGTATTTAGTTATCTCAACATTTACTGTTTGCAGTGGGTGGCCATCCGGGTGGTGACGGACATTCGGATTAAAGTCTTTTCCCATCTCATCCATCTGCCCGTCAGCTTTTTCAACCGTACCAGCACGGGCGAACTGCTTTCCCGGCTAACCAGCGACACGGGCACTTTGCAGAGTCTCTTTAGTAACTCGCTAGCCACCGCCATCAAAGATCCCGTCACCGTGATTGGCATCTTTGCCTATCTGTTATGGGCTCATGCGCTTTGGACCTTGGTCGCATTCCTAGTCTTTCCGACCTGCATTATCCCCATTGTTATTTACAGCCGCAAAGTACGCCGGTCCGCCGGGGCGCTCCAAGGGCGATTCGCCGATTTATCCAACGTCATTCACGAATCGTTCACCGGCAATCGCATCGTCAAAGCCTACAATTTAGAGCAAACCGTCGTCGGCCAGTTTTCGGCCACCGCCCGTGAATTTATCACTCACTATATGCGGCTGGTCCGGTCCATGGAAATCCCCGGTCCGTTGATTGAATTCATTGGCTCGATAGGCATGGCGGCCTTTTTTGTTTTCATCGTGATGTCTTCCGACAAACCACCGAGCGCGGGCGACTTCGTCACTTTCGCCGGCGGCGTAGCGTTCATTTATCGTCCAATCAAGATGCTCACCCGCTTGCACAACCAAATGGAACAAGCCCGGGCGGCCTCGGAGAAAGTGTTCGCGTTGCTGGACGAAAAATCGGATCTGATCACCCCCGAACATCCGCTGCCCTTGCGCGCCGCCGGAGCGGAAATCCAATTCGAAAACCTCGGGTTCACCTACGGGGAAAAGAAAGTGTTGGATGGCATCGATTTCACCGTAAAACCGGGGCAATTGGTGGCTTTAGTGGGGGCGAGCGGCTCGGGTAAAACCACGCTTACACACTTACTGCTCCGCTTTTACGATCCGCTAAGCGGGGCGATCCGCATCGGGGGAACCGATATCCGTCAGGCTGATCCGGCGGAACTACGCCGCCAGATTTCCATCGTTACCCAGGAAACCATTTTGTTCCAGGACACCATCCGGAATAATATCGCGCTCGGCCGCCCCGGCGCGACGGAAGCAGAAATCATCGCCGCCGCCAAAAACGCGCACGCCCACGAATTCATCATCGATAAACCGGAGGGGTATAACGCGATGATCGGCGAAAAAGGCGTCCTGCTTTCCGGCGGCCAGCGTCAACGCCTGGCGATCGCGCGCGCGATTTTGAAAAACGCCCCGATCCTGGTGTTGGACGAAGCCACTAGCGCTCTGGACACCGAGTCGGAACGCGCGGTTCAGGCGGCCTTGGAACGGCTCATGGAAGGACGCACAACCCTTTGCATCGCCCACCGCTTATCGACTATTTTCAAGGCGGACTTGATCGTCGTGTTCGATCAAGGCCGCATTGTTGAAACCGGAACCCATGAAGAGCTGCTAAAACGAGACGGGCATTATCATAAGCTTTACTCGCTCGCGTATGAAAAATGATCCGGCGCGAAACCGCCGGGCGGGCGCGAAGGACTTTTAAATATCAGCGGCTTGGCGAATCTTCTCTTTGAACTCCGCCAAGCCTTGGTCGAAGGCGGCGGAAATCTGGATAACCGGGGTTTTGGGCACGCGTTTTTTGAACTTCTTCAAATTCTCCGCCGCCACCGCCTCGTCGATTTTGTTGGCCACCACGATCCGAGGTTTGGCGATCATTTCCGGGTTATAACGCTCCAATTCAACGAGCAATTGGCGGTAATCATCCCAGGGCAAGCGCCCATCGGTACCCGCCATATCGAGCAGCACCACAATCGCTTTGCAGCGCTGAATATGGCGCAAAAAAGCATGCCCTAAGCCCACGTTCAAATGGGCGCCCTCCACCAAACCGGGCACATCGCAAACCGTCAACCGTTTCATGTCCGCGTACTCGACGATGCCCACTTGCGGCGTGAGGGTGGTAAAAGGATAGGCCGCGATTTTGGGGCGGGCGCGCGAAATGGCGGTCAAGAGCGTGGATTTACCGGCGTTCGGATATCCCACCAAGCCGATTTCGGCCATGATCCGCAATTCCAGCAGGTAAATGCCGTCCTCGCCCGGCTCGCCGGGTTGGGCATATTGCGGCGATTGGCGCCGGGAAGTGGCGAAATTACGATTCCCCAACCCGCCTCGCCCCCCCTTGCACAAAATAAATTGCTCGCCGTGATGGGTAAGGTCCGCCACCAAAGAGGCGTTCGATTTGTCGAATGCGGGCTTGGGTTTATCCTCGGCATCATCCAACGGAACTTCGACCGCGAATTCCCCACCTTGCCGACGAATGGCACCGGGAATGACCGGCGGGGCTACTTCGGCATCTTCATCCGTTTCATCGACCGTTACGCCGGAAGGCAAGCTATCCTGGCCGGATACTTTCCAAACCAGTGTGCCGCAAGGGACTTTGATGAGAATATCCTTGCCGGCCCGGCCGTCCATTCCTTTGCCTAAGCCGTGTTCACCGTTTTCGGCCCACAGTTTTGGCACGTAGTATTGGTTGATGAGATTGTTCAAATCATGGTCGGCTTGGAGAATCACATCTCCGCCCCGGCCGCCATTGCCGCCGCTGGGGCCGCCTTTGGGGCGGTAAGCCTCGCGTAAGAACGCCACGCAGCCACGTCCGCCGTGGCCGGCGCGAGCGTTTACTTTGACTTCATCAATGAACATGATTTTGAGAGGAGCAACTCAGGAAAATAAAAAAGAAAACGGCGAGGCCGAAGCCTCGCCGTGAAAAATTAGAATAACCGCCTAATTATTCGCCGCTGGAGCGGCAGGCGAGGCGGTTGCCGGAACGACATTCACCCGCTTGCTTTGTTTATCGAATTTGATGTGGCCATCGACCAACGCGTAAAGCGTCCAATCGCGGCCTGTGCCCACATTGATGCCCGCGACGAATTTAGTGCCGTGCTGGCGGACAATGATGCTGCCGGCGGTGATCAATTCACCCCCGAAGCGCTTCACTCCCAGCCGTTGCGCATTACTATCGCGGCCGTTACGACTGCTGCCTTGACCTTTCTTGTGTGCCATATGCTGCTAGCCTTTAATTTCCTTAATCTTGACCACGGTCAACTCCTGCCGGTGACCGACCGTGCGGCGGTAGCCTTTGCGGCGACGGAGCTTGAAGGCGACCACTTTGGGCCCCCGAACATGCTCCACCACATCAGCCACCACACTGGCTTGCGGCACCGTGGGATTTCCCACAGACACCTTGCCATCGTTGTTTAACAGCAAAACTTTGTCGAAGGTCACTGGTTGCCCAGCTTCAACTTCCAGACGCTCGACCTGCAGTGTGTCGCCAGCGGCCACTCGATACTGTTTCGCCCCTGTTTCTAAAACAGCGTACATAATTTTTTCCAATCCAAAGGACCGTTATTTAGCCAGACAGCCCGCAGGGTGTCAACGCCCCAATTCAATTATTTTACATCGCCCAGCCCGTCACGGTTATAATACCCGGGTTGCTTTCAGACCGGACCGGGATATATTACCACGCAACCGAAATGGATTCCACGCTATTATAGAGCGAATTTCGCCGGCGCGCTGGGAGGTTGCGCAAACATAGATCAAATTTAAAAACTGCGTCCCGTGAGTTATAATAATTATTCGTTGAAGACTATTCGCTGGTGGAATACGGCCTTTGTAGTCGGCGTTTTAGCGTTAACCTTCACAGCCACACCCCTTTACCTATGGCATTATGGTTTAGATTGGTTCCAAGTAACGCTGTTTCTGATTTTTTTTGCCGCTACCGGCTTAAGTATAACGATGGGCTACCATCGGCTCTTTTCGCATCTGAGTTTCCAGGCGCATTGGCCCGTCCGCTTATTCACACTGCTTTTCGGCGCGGCCGCCTTTGAAAATTCCGCCCTGTGCTGGGCCGCCGACCACCGGAAACACCACAAATTCGTCGATCATGACAATGACCCCTATAATATTTCCAACGGCTTTTGGCACGCCCACATCGGTTGGATTTTGTTTCGCGTCCAGCCGGAAACCGATTTTTCCGGGGTGAAGGATTTGCGGCGCGACCCGCTGGTGATGTGGCAACACAATCATTACAATGCGATTGCCGGTCTTGCCGGATTGGGTATCCCTGCGTTACTTGGCGGACTTTGGAACGGCTGGGAAGGCGCGCTGGGCGGCTTTTTAATCGCCGGTATTAGCCGAATTACCTGCGTGCAACAAATGACTTTTTGCATCAATTCATTGTGTCACACTTTAGGCCGGCAGCCGTATTCCAACCGCTGCACCGCGCGCGATAGCGGCCTGATGGCCTTGCTGACTTTCGGCGAGGGCTTTCACAATTTTCATCATGAGTTTCAACACGACTATCGCAACGGCGTCAAACCCTGGCAATTCGACCCAACTAAATGGAGTATCTGGCTTTTACACCAATGCGGTTTGATAAAAGAACTGCGCCGCGTGCCCGAAGGCGAGATTTTGAAGGCGGAAGTCGCCGAACAACAACGTCAGCTGACCTTGAAATTGCGGGCCAACGCCATTCAACCGTCGCAGCCGATGCATCAGATGCTACAAGCCGCTCATGATCGTTTCCAGCATGCCCTGGCTGATTGGGAATGTCGCAAAGCCGCTTACCGACTAGCCGCCAATCAGAAAATGCGCGCCTCCAGAGAGCGCATCGCCGAGCTGAGACGGGAGTTTGAGTTGGCCAAAAAACAATTGCGCCAAGCCGTGCGCGAGTGGCGCGAAGTATGCCGTCTCGCCCAGGTTCAGTACGCCTGATCGTCCCCGCTCATTGAAAAAGGCGGCCGAACGGGGGTTTTTCGCATGGCAATCCCTCCCTATTAGGAGGGATTTGCGCACATTTCAGCCGACGGTCTTTAAAAATAGCTCCCCTCGGATACTTTTCCCCCGTATAATCGGCAAGTCGCATCGACAAAAAGTTTAATGATTACGAAACAATTCTCCGAACTCGGTCTTTCGCCCGAGGTACTCAAAGCCATTGCCCGCATGGGTTTTGAGCAAGCGTCTCCCATTCAAGCCGAGACCATTCCCGTATTAATGCAGGGCTGCGATGTCGTGGGCCAATCGCAAACCGGCTCGGGCAAAACCGCCGCTTTCGCGGTGCCGGCCATCGAAAAAGTGAACCTCGCGGAGCGCGGCGTGCAAATGCTCATCTTGTGCCCCACCCGCGAGTTGGCCATCCAAGTATCGGAGGAAGTCCACAAACTGGCTTTTTTCAAACGCGGCATTCAAGCCCTTCCTATTTACGGCGGGCAATCCTACGAACGCCAGTTCCAAGGGCTAAAACAAGGCGCCCAGATCGTCATTGGCACCCCGGGACGCGTCATGGATCATATGCGCCGGGGCACCTTGCGGCTGAGCCAGGTGCGCATGGTCGTACTGGACGAAGCGGATGTGATGCTCGACATGGGTTTTCGTGAGGATATTGAGTTCATTTTACAGGACACGCCCGCTACCCGGCAAACCGTCTTCTTCTCCGCCACGATGCCCCGGCCGATTCAGGAACTTATCAAAAAATTCGCGCGGGATCCGAAATCCATCCTGATTGATCAGAAAACCGCCACCGTGCCTACGGTCGAACAGATTTATTACGAGGTGGACCGGCGCTATAAAATCGAGCTGCTGACCCGGTTGATCGACCTCCACGATCTCAAGCTGGGCATCATTTTCTGCAATACCAAGCGGATGGTGGATGATTTGGTCGATCACTTGAATGCCCAAGGCTATTCCGCCGATGGCTTGCATGGCGATATGGGGCAAGGCATGCGCGACCGCGTCATGCAGCGTTTTCGCAAATCGGGCCTCGAATTCTTGGTAGCCACGGATGTCGCCGCGCGCGGCATCGATGTGGACGATGTGCAGGTGGTTTTCAATTACGACCTGCCGTATGACGTGGAAGATTATGTCCACCGGATCGGCCGCACGGGCCGGGCTGGGCGCGAGGGCGTGGCGATTTCCTTTGTGGCTGGCCGCGAGCTATTCCAGATCCAACACATCGAACGTTATACGCACACGCGCATCCGCCGCGCCAAACCGCCCACGCAAGCCGAAGTCGAGGAAGCCCGCGCCAACGCCTTCATCGACCGGGTGCGCGCCACCTTGCTCGAAGGCAAGTACCTTCGGCAGGACCGGCTCGTCGAATGTCTATTGGAAGAAGGCCACAATTCCACGGACATCGCCTCCGCGTTGCTCCATCTGCTGCAGGGCGGCGAATCGGCCCCCATCGAACGCGCCGAACGCGCCCACCGGGTTGAACAAGGCCGTCCTAAAGCCGATTACGAATCTCCGCAAACTCGTGAACGCCGGGCCGCGTTTACCGCGGACCGCCTAGCTCGGCCGAGCACTCCGGCGCGATCCGCCGCCGCCACGCCGGTTGCGACTAAGCCCAAAACTTTGACGACGCCAAAAACAGCGACCCGCCCGGCGGTTGTAACTCCTGGCAAACCAACCCCCGCCAAGCCGGCGGCGGAAACGTTACCGCCCGTTGCGCCCCCCGAAACAGCACCAACTATCGCGCCGGATCCATTGTCAAATACCGCGGCCACGCCACCCCAGGCGGCCAGCGCCCCCGCCGGCGCGGCTTCGATCCCGTCCGCCATATCGCCTACCGAAAGCGTGGCCAAGCCCGCCGGAACCTCCGAACCCGTGCTGGTGGAATCCGAAGCTTCGCTCGCCGCGGGGCCCGCGCCGTCCAAACTCAAGACTAAGTCCGTCGCCCGTACCCCGGCCGAACAAGTCCGGTTGTATATGAATGTGGGCATCGAAATGGGGGTGCTGGAAAGCGACGTCACCGCCGCCATCCAAGGTGAGACCGGGCTGCCCCTGACAGCCATTGGAAAAATCGATCTGCGCGAGCGCCATCTATTCGTCAATGTCGACGGCGCCCACGCTCGCGGCATTGTCGCCAAACTCAATCGCACACAGATTAAAAACCACAAATTGAAAGTGAAAGTGGCTTGAAATACCCAGTAGGATCAGACCAGTCGAAAGCCATGCGACCGCAACCGGGCCCACGCCGCGGCCGCCCCGGACAGCCCAACTCCATGCGCCCGCAATCAGGCGATTTTCAACCGAGCTCCTCTCAGCCCGCGCGTCCGGCACCCGGCGCCTTTCGCGCTCGGCCCGGACAACCTAGGGGGATGCGTTCACGGCCTGGCGAATTCCGATCTGGAAAACCCCGCCCCCCCCGTCCGCCAAGCGGCCCATACCGCGCCAAATCGGGTCAACCACACACTTTGCACCCTCGATCGGACGACGCCTACCAACCCGACGCCGCCAAGCCTCAGCGTTCGTCACCCGGCGCCTTCCGCGCCCGGCCTGGACAACCTAGAGGTATGCGTTCACGGCCTGGCGAATTCCGATCTGGAAAACCCCAGGCTCCCCGTCCGCCAAGCGGCCCATACCGCGCCAAATTGGGTCAACCCCACACTTCGCACCCTCGATCGGACGACGCCTACCAACCCGACGCCGCCAAGCCTCAGCGTTCGTCACCCGGCGCCTTCCGCGCCCGGCCCGGACAACCTAGGGGTATGCGTTCACGGCCTGGCGAATTCC
>DBTJ01000162.1:0-5074 GCA_002306985.1 Verrucomicrobia bacterium UBA1319 | reverse complement strand
CCCCGCCCCCCCCGTCCGCCAAGCGACGCCTATCGCGCCCAGTTCAGCCGGCCCACGCCTCCGCGCCCACCGCAAGGAGCGCATCACGCCCCGACGGGCCAGCGGGCAACCATTTGCCGGGCGCTCTCAAAAAAAGGCTATTGTTCCCGGGCGCAAGCCGAGCCATTGGTCGCCTCCGGGCGGGTCTCGGTGAACGGCAAAACGGTGCGCGACATGGAGTATTGGGTGGACTTGGCCAAAGATATTCTCGCGGTGGACCAAAAAGACCTTGCCTCCTCCAGCAAAGTGTACCTGATGCTGAACAAACCCCAGGGTTTGGTAACCACGACGGCCGATGAAAAGGACCGGGCGACGGTTTATGAATGTCTGCAAGGATGGAAGGGCGGCTGGGTAGCGCCGGTCGGCCGCCTCGACAAAGCCAGCGAAGGTTTGCTCTTATTCACCAATGACACGGTTTGGGCGGACCGCATCCTGGCTCCCGCCACGCACTTGGATAAAACCTACCACGTCCAAGTAAATTGCCTCCTCGACGAGGAAGGCGTTCGCCGTCTGCACACCGGCGTGCGCGACCCGGAAGGCGATTGGCTGGCCGCCAAACAAGCGCGCCTGCTGCGTCGGGGCGAGAAAAATTGCTGGCTGGAGATCGTTTTGGATGAAGGTAAGAACCGCCACATCCGGCGAATGCTGCAGGCGTTTGGGCTCGAAGTGCTACGGCTTATCCGCACCGCCATCGGTCCGATCGCCCTCGGTGAATTGGAAAAAAGCCGCTGGCGAGCGTTGACTCCGGTGGAAAAAAGCGCGGTGGACCGAGCTATCGGCGGTAAAAAAGCCCCAGCCACCCCCAGCCCTGCGATTCACGATTGAATCTGGATTCTCTTTGGGCTAGCCTTGCCGACAGCCCAAAAGATCCATATGAAAAAATCCAAGTTCCTATCGCGTCGGTTATTTATACAACGAACCGCGCTAGCCACGGCCGCCCTACCCATATTTGGCATAGCCCACAGCCGGGGCGCGGGTGCCAACGAAAAGCTTCAGCATGCCTGCATTGGCGTGGGCGGCATGGGGGCTAACGATTTCCAGATGTTCCTCAAACATCCCCGCGTGCAAGTGGTGGCTCTCTGCGATGTGGATGAAGGCACCCTCAAAAAAGCCGCCGAAGCCGCCCCGGGCGCGCGGCTCTACCGCGATTGGCGGGAGTTGCTGGCCAAGGAGAACGTGGATTCGATCAATATCGCGGTACCCGATCACTCGCATTTCTTGATCGCGATGAGCGGCATCGGCAAAGGCAAACACGTCTATTGTCAAAAACCCCTGTGCCATGACGTGGCCGAAGTGCGGGCCTTGACCGAAGCCTCGATCAAAGCGGGGGTGATTACGCAATTGGGCACGCAAATGGCCTCCAGCATCGGCGATCGCACCGCCGTCAGCCTCCTCCGCGCTGGCGCGGTGGGCAAAGTCAAACGCGTGGTCCTGTGCGCCAACCGCCCCGGCGCCATCGAAAACTATCGTTTGCCCGGACCGCGTCCGGCGCAAGGCGAACCGCCGCCCGCCACGCTGGATTGGAATCTCTGGCTGGGCAGCGCGCCGGAACGGCCGTTTGCGAAGGATATTTACCACCCCACCAAATGGCGCGCCTGGCAGGATTTCGGCACCGGTTGGTCGGGCGACATCGGCTGCCATATTTTCGACTCGGTTTGGAAAGGCTTGCGCATGGAAGCGCCCCTTTCGGTGAGAGCGGACGTGCAAGAATCCTGGGCCAAATCCCCCGCGCGCCGCGCCGACACCTGGCCGCAGAGCCAACACATCACCTGGAATTTCCCAGGCAATGACCTCACCGGTGGCAAGGAATGGATCGCTGAATGGTACGACGGCGAATGGTTCCCGCCCAAGGAAGTGCAAGGTCTGTTCACCGCGGCCGATTATCCCACGGAGTCGGCCATGGTGCTCGGCACCGAAGGCGCGATGCTCATTCCTATGGGCTCGCGGCCATACCTATTGCCCGAGGAGAAATTCAAAAGCTATCCCCAGCCCAAATTCGAGGCGCGCGACCATTATCATCATTTTATCGGGGCCTGCTTGGGCGGCGAAAAAACGGAATCCCATTTCGGGCAATCCGGCCCCATGACCGAGGCGATTTTGCTGGGAACGATCGCCATTCGCGTTCCCGGAGAAAAACTGGTCTGGAACGCCAAGGAAATGACCATCCCAAATAACCGCGCGGCGGAGAAATTCCTGCGCCGTTCATATCGCGACGGCTGGAAAGTGCTCTAAGCCTTATTTGGGCCCGCGAGTCACGCCCAAGCTGTTGATTAGTTTCAACTCTTTGACCAGTTGCGCCGCGGTAATTTCGCCGCGGAGCAGCTGGCGGTAGCGAGTGACGATCAACACCGTTTCGGCGGCGGATTCGGCCAGTAGTTCCACCCGAAAACGGTTTGCCCCGAGTTTGAGAAATTGGGCCAAGCCGTCCGCGCCCGTCTGCGCCCGCCCATTATAGACGGTATTGCGACAACCGGCATCGGCTTTGACCGGATGCTCCACGCCCACGCGATCGCGCAAGCGGACTTCGTGTTTTTCACAGGGGCGGCCGCAATTGGTGAAATCGGTGCCGTCCGACATAAACGCGCAAAACACGCAATGCTCCATGTGAAACAGGGGCATGTGCTGGTGCAGCACAATTTCGAACCAGGCGGGCGGGGCCGAGCGCAGCAGCGATTCGACCTCCGCGATATTCAAATCATAGGAAATGGCGACCCGGTTCAGCTGGTAGCGGTTCAAAAAATATTCCGCGCTGAGGGCATTGGCGATGTTGAAGGAAAAATCCGCCACGCCAGGTTTCCCGGCGAAAAACTCAAGGTGATCGTAATTGCGCATCAGGAAGCCATCGGGATTGGCCTCTTGCACTTGGCGCAACATCCAGCGCTCGCCCGGCTTCGTAATGCGCGGCGGCGCCAGCCAGATGCCGCGCCCGGGATCGGCGCAGGCGCCCGCTTCATGAACTTTGCGCACCGCCTCCGGATATCTCTTGATATCCTCCAACTCGCAGTAAATCGTGCGCACCCCGCATTTCAACGCGGCGTCCAGCTGTTCCATGGACCGGGCCAGCACGATCAGCTCCGCCGCCGAGCCGGCGGCTTCGCCTGTTACGGGCGCGATCGCGGCTAAGGACTCGTTGGGCCGCGCCTCAACCATCGTCCAACGCAGGGGTTCCATGCGGGCTTGCTCGAGCCGTTTCACCCAATCGCGGCGCAAACGGTTCAGCTCGCTCACGGGCAAAATCACCGGACCTTCCAATTGGTTTTGCAGCCGCTCCAGATAGAAGGGCGTGCCCCCAAGCCTGCCGAACTGCGCCCGTAGCGTCTCGTCGTTCAGCGGATGTTTGTCGGCTTTCGCCAACGGGATCTCGGATTCCGCCCGCAGCAACCTTCCCGCTTCGTCCTTCACGAGCACGGTCAGCGGGGTACCTTCCGCGCCATGAACCTCCAAAACCACCGGCCGCTGGGATTGGGGGCGATCCCCCGCATACGTTTGCCGCAACCGGCGATCCAGTTCGGGATCGCTGGTTTTCCAAATCATATCCCCCACATGGATTTGTTCGAATTGGATATCGTCCCGGCCGAATTCGAGCCAAGTCTCGTCCCCCTGGCGTTGCAACCCATACACCCGGCCGCCTTCCTCATCCAAATCGGGACGCCCCGCGTCGAACACCACGCCATCGCCCAGTTTTAACGGCGCCTCCAGCCGCAAGGCAACGCGATTATTCCGCACCCGCCGGACATCGCCGAGATAAACCCCGCGTTTCTTGCCAAACCGGGCATGCACGAGTTCGCGATTATTCACCCCGCGCAACCAACCGGTGTAGAGGCCGCGGGAAAACGCCATCTCCATTTCGTAGCCGTGCTCCTCGATCAATTGGCGCGTGAGCGCCGCTCCGGCTTCCGGGGCGGCGGAAGGGCCGGCCTTTAGAGCGGCGAATTTATCCAGCGCCTGGCGGTAGACGCGCGTGATATTAGCCACGTATTCGGGACTTTTCAGGCGGCCTTCGATCTTCAAAGTGGCCACGCCGGATTGAACAATCTCCGGCAACGCCTCCAGTCCGGCCAGATCGCGGGGACTCAGCAAATAGCGTTTGTCGCCGAGCGGAATAGCCCGGCCGTCACGGATCAAATCGTAAGGCAACCGGCACGCCTGGGCGCATACCCCGCGATTGGCCGATCTCCCTCCCAAAGACTCGCTCGTCAGGCACTGCCCCGAATAAGCCACGCACAAGGCGCCATGCACGAATATCTCCAAAGGCATGTCCGGTGGCGGCTCCGTTCCGGGAGCCACGCAGGGCTCGGCGGCCATTTCGGTTCGCATCTGGCCGATTTCCTTGAGCGAACATTCGCGCGCCAGCGCGACCAGCGAACACCCTAAATCACGCACAAACCGCAAACCGGCGGCGCTGGAAACCGTCATTTGGGTCGAGGCATGCAGCGGAAAATCGGGCGAGATCCGGCGGATCAAGCGGCAAATGCCCACGTCCTGCACGATAGCCGCGTCCACCCCCGAAGCGATGATGGCGCGCAAATACTCGTCCGCGGCGGCCATTTCCTGGGGAAACACCAGAATGTTGAAGGTGACATACCCCTTGACCCCGCGCCGGTGCAGGAACCGCATCAGTTCGGGCAAATCCGCCACGCTGAAATTATGCGCCCGCATGCGGGCGTTAAATTGATCCAGGCCGAAATAAATGGCGTCGGCGCCGTTTTCAACCGCCGCGCGCGCGCATTCCCAGTCCCCGGCCGGGGCCAGCAATTCGGGACCATGACCGGAAAGCCCGCGCCGCGCCGTCGCGTTATGTGCCAATGTGTGTGTCACTTGTTTTACTGTGTTCTTGAGTTGCCGTCATCGTTCAACCTGACGCAGCCTCCATAGGATACGGCATGGAACCCGGAAAATCATGCCGAATTCGCGCCTATCAGCCACCGCGATTGGCCCGCCACAACATCACCGCGCCCGCGCCCTCAAAGAGGAAATTAGGCAACCAGACAATCATCGGCGCCCACTCGGAGCTATTTTGCAAAGCTTGCGCCAG
>DBTJ01000048.1:28876-36128 GCA_002306985.1 Verrucomicrobia bacterium UBA1319 | reverse complement strand
CAGGGAAAGGGAGCCCAGCAAAGTGCCCCCCGCCACCGCCATCCCCACCGCCCACGGCGCCTCCGAGCTGGCTAAACGCCGGGCCGAAAGTTTCGGCCTGCATATCCTCGAAGCCACCTGCCCGCTAGTCCAACTCGTGCATCATTCAGCCGCCCGGCTAGCCCGCGATGGCTGGCATCCGGTGATCGTCGGCAAACGGGATCACACCGAGGTGCGCGGCATCGTGGAGGATCTGGCCGAGTACGACGTGGTGTCCTGCGCCGACGATGTCCTCAGCATGAAGCCGCGCTCCAAATTCGGCGTGGTGGCGCAAACCACCCAGCCCATCGACCGGGTGAAATCGCTGGTGGATTTAATTGGCAAACGCTTTCCGCAGGCGGAGGTGAAATTCATCGACACGGTCTGCCAGCCCACCAAGCAGCGGCAGTCGGCGGCCATCGAAATTTCCCAACTGGCCGACGCGGTGGTCGTCGTGGGCGGCGCCCGCAGCAATAACACCCGCGAATTGGCGGCCACCTGCGCGCGCTATTGTCCCTGCGTGATTCAAATTCAATCGGCGGAGGA
Source organism: Verrucomicrobia bacterium UBA1319 (assembly GCA_002306985.1). GTDB lineage: Bacteria > Verrucomicrobiota > Verrucomicrobiia > Limisphaerales > UBA1319 > UBA1319. The sequence continues at coordinate 35,564 of DBTJ01000048.1, read as the reverse complement.
TTTGCGCCCGGAATGGTTCGAAGGCGTGCAAGTCGCGGGCTTAACCGCCGGCACCTCGACCCCGGACGACGTGATCGACGCGGTGGAGACGCGCTTAACGCGCATCGCGGAACGAAAAATGGCCGCCGTACCCGTGGAAGCTTGAGCGGAACCCCGCGTTCCCTTCGCTCCCTTATTCGACCAGCCAGCAGGCCGCCGTATGGCCCGGGCTGATTTCCCGCAAGGGAGGTTCCTCTACCCGACACCGGGCTTCGGCAAAGGGGCAGCGGGGATGAAACCGGCAGCCGGCGGGCAACTCCAAGGGCGAAGGCACGTCGCCGCTCAAAACCACTCGATCCGCGGATTCGCCGCCAATCCGCGGCACAGCCGAAATCAACGCTTTGGTATAGGGATGCCGCGGTTGACGGCACAAGCTCCTCGCTTCGGCGCATTCGACGATTTTTCCCAGGTACATCACCATGATCCGCTGGCTGATGTGCTCCACCACAGCCAAGTCATGGGCGATGAAGAGATAGGCGATCCCAAACTGCGCCTGCAACGATTTGAGCAAATTAACAATCTGGGCCTGGATCGATACATCCAGCGCGCTGACCGGCTCGTCGCACACGATCAAGCGGGGTTCCACCGCGAGCGCTCGGGCAATGCCGATTCGCTGACGCTGGCCGCCGCTAAATTCGTGGGGATAGCGGGCGGCGTCCCCCGCCCCCAAACCCACCGCTTTGAGCAGATCCTCCACCCGGTTCCGCCGCTGTTCCCGGTCCGGGGCCAAGTGGTGAATGCGCAAGGGCTCGGCCACGATCTCGCCAACGGTCAGGCTTGGATTTAGCGAGCCGATAGGATCTTGAAAGACGATTTGAAAACGCCGGCGCTTTTCTCGCAAGCGATCGCCTTCCAGATGCGTGATGTCTTCACCTTCAAACCGGATTTGGCCCGCGTTGGTGGCTAACAGGCGGAGAACCGCCCGGCCCAGGGTGGATTTGCCGCTGCCGCTTTCCCCCACTAGTCCCAGCGTTTCGCCGGCCGCCAAGGAAAAGCTGACGCCGTCGACCGCCCGCACCCAACCTTTGGCTCGGCGCAAAGCCCCCTGCCCCACTTTGAAATGAACCTTCAAGTCGCGAACTTCGAGCAAAGGCTGAGCGAGCGGTGGATTCACGATTCAACTTTCGTTAGCTCGCCGCGCGTAAGGGCAGCGGGCCAGCCATCGGTCGCCCACGGATATGAGGGCCGGCGCCGTTTGGGCGCAATCGGGCTGGGCCTGGGCGCAACGGGGATGAAACCGGCAGCCAACGGGCATATCGTCCCCGCGCGGCACCTGTCCGGGAATTGCCTTAAGCGACGGGGTGTCGCGGCCTAAACGCGGGGCCGATTCCAATAAACCCTGGCTATACGGATGCGCCGGCCGCGCGAGCAAGCGCTCGGATGGCCCCTCCTCCACCATTTGCCCGGCGTACATGACGGCGATGCGGGGGGCGATCCGGCCTGCGATGCCTAAATTATGCGTGATAAGCAATAGGCTCATGCCTAAACGCTTGCGCAAATCGTCCAGCAAATCGAGGATTTGCGCCTGAATGGTCGCGTCCAGCGCCGTGGTCGGCTCATCCGCCACGAGCAGTTTGGGCCGAGACGCCAAGGCCATGGCGATCATGACCCGTTGCTGCATGCCGCCCGAAAGTTCGTGCGCGTATTGGCGCGCGCGGGTCGCCGGGGCGGGAATGCCCACGCTTTCGAGCAAACGAATCACTTCCGCCGGCGTGTCCCATTGGGGTTGATGCAAACGCAGCAGCTCGCGGATTTGATTGCCGATGCGCATGACCGGATTTAGGGCCGCGCTGGGTTCCTGAAAAATGTAACTCACCGTCCCGCCCCGTATCTGGCGCAGTTGGGCGGGCGGCATTTTAAGGGTGTCCCGACCCGCGACGCGAATTTCGCCGCTCACATACACGGCGGGCGGCGAAGGCACGAGCCGGGCGATGGAAAGCGCGGTCACACTTTTGCCGCACCCGCTTTCGCCCACCAGCGCCACCGCTTCCCCGGCTGCCACCCGCAAGGAAAACCCCTCCACCACGCGCGTGGCGCTCGGGTGGAAGCAAATACTCAGGTTATCGATTTCTAAGAGCGGCATGTTCAGTACAACAAGCACGGCTGGCGCTTTTGCCGGAACCGTTCCTCACCCGCGCGCCAGGATTTCACGATGCTTTCGGCGGAATGGCCTTTTTGCAGGCCAATCCGGACATATTCCGTACCCGCCACCTTGTCGAGCATGGTAAAATTACGCCCTTCTTTGACGGCTTCCGCAAATAAATCGTGGCCGAAATCGCGCCGGACAACCTCCATGAGGTAAAAATTCAAAGCCACCACCGGCGCCCGGGCGGGATCGCGAAACACCAGGCGGACCCCTTGCTGGGTGTACTTGGGCGTGGTCTGGGAGAAAGGCACGAATTCGACCCCTTTCAAGCCATAGCGCTTCATGCGTTGGGACAGGGTTGGCCCATTCAGCCAAGGCGCAGTCACGCATTCAAACGGCATCTTCAGATCGAAACCGATATTCACCCCGCCCACCGAACCGAGCAACCCGGTGGCGGCGTAGTACAACGGGGAATCCCCGCGGGGAATATTCGGCGAAGTGGGAACCCATTTCAGCCCGGTATCCCGCCAAGTCATATCCCGCCGCCAACCGCGCATTTTCACCACGGTGAGGCGGCAATCGGGTTTGATCCATTTCGAGCGGTTAATCAAAGTGGCCAGCTCGCCGCTGGTCAAACCGTACACATAAGGGATCTCCCATTGGCCCACTAAAGACTTCAGCCGGGGATTGAGCATGGGGCCCTCCACGCGCAGGCCGCCCATGGGATTCGGGCGATCCAAAACCATGAATTCCACGCCCGCCTTGGCGCACGATTCCATGGCCAGCCCCATGGTGCTGATAAAGGTGTACGACCGGCAGCCCACATCCTGCAAATCGTAAACCAGGATATCTATATCCTTGAGCATGATGGGGGTAGGTTGCCTAACCGGTCCGGGACCATAGAGGGAATAGACCGGCAAACCGGTGGCCTGGTGAACGTGATTCGAGTATTCCTTACCCGCTGGAACATCTCCGTAAAGTCCGTGTTCCGCCGCGAATAAGGCCACTAAACGGACACCCGGAGCGCGAGCTAAGAGATCGATGGTCGACCGCCCCTGGCGATTAACCCCCGAGGGATTCGTCAAAAGCCCGACTCGTTTCCCCTTGAGCTGACGAAATCCATCGGCCGCCAACACTTCACTCCCCAGCATGAGCGGGGGCGTCGCCAAAACCTTACCACTGACCAGCCAGCCAGCCATTAAGACGGTGCAAAAGATGGCCAACCGACGGTACAAGACGGGGCGAATTCGATGGCGATTTGCGTTAGTCACACCCCTGAGATTAGGGTTCTTTGGACGATATGCCAGCAGATAATGCGGCTCGGCTAAACCGCCTCGCAGCCAGCCACTCCGGTGGCGGAGACATGCCATAAAAGCGGCCGCGAACGGGTTCTGGCATGCTCCCTGCTTCTAAGCCAATCGCATGATGATTTATCTCACGATATTTACGACGTGGGCACTGGGTTCCGCCCTGTTCGTCATGGCGTTGGCTTTGGCCGTCAAGGGTCAAAAGGAAACCGCTACTGAGCCAAACGCACCGACGGAAACGGCGGAAGACATCCTTCACCGGCTACATTTGACGCGGGAAACGTCACCTGAGTATGCCATCCAAGGACGTCAAGCCAGGCAGACTTCGTAGGCGCATGGCGCTGGAAGAGTTGAGAGGTTAAGCTGTGTATTATGTTGTACAAGAGCAATTTACAGCTTAGCATTCTCCACTTATTACACGCCTCATTGGGGCTATTTCATCTGAAGGCTAGCCTCCCCTTTCGCCGGCAAATTACCGATAAATCGATCACCTTTTAGGACTTCCCCTTAAGCCAACCCGCTTTCGGTCCAGTCAAAAACCTTCAGGTCCAATCTGCGCGCGCGAAGGGGTTCCTCCTCGAAAGGAGCGATTTTCCCACTCCTTCAGCGTCCATAAACCACCCCTGCGCGACGGCCGCAGCCCGGGCTAATATGCCTCATATTGAGACAGTGTATTCCATTAATGAGACACGGGCGACGTTTGACGCCCAGCCTAGACGGGTTATGTTGGGCATAACTTAAAATAATCTAGTCTGAAATTGTAAGGAGAGAAGAAAATGAAACCTATGAAACGATCCATCGTATCCTTGTTTATCCTGATCGCGGGCTCCATTTTGCTCGCCAGCGCGCAAGACGCCCCGCCAAAAACTTTGAAAGTGGGAGATCCCGCCCCCGTCGTGAGCGGAATAAACCAAGATGGCAAGCCTTGGAATTTGGCCGATCAGCTGGGTAAAAAGGTGGTGCTGGTGTATTTTTATCCCAAGGATGGCACGCCCGGTTGCACGGCGGAAGCCTGCGGGCTCAGAGATCGCATGGGGGATTTGCGGAAGGACAACGTGTCGGTGTTTGGCGTTAGCTTCGATTCCGCGGCAAGCCACCTCGCCTTTCGCGAAAAAAACCAACTGAATTTCGATTTGATCGCGGATACCGACGGCAAGATCGCCGACGCTTTTGGAGCGCGCCGCGCGGGTGGAGCCAATATTACCCGACGCCTCAGCTTCCTGGTCGGCCGGGATGGCAAGATCGCCCACATCGTCGATAATCCCTCGGCCGCCGTTCATTTGGAGGAAATGAAAACCGCCATCGGCAAATTGGCCGCCGAAAAGTAAACTCGGTTTTTCGCCGCGCCATCGCGGTTCACCAATCGGGCTTTAGGCATTTCTTGAGGGTCTCGAATTGTCTGGTCAATTCGGGGTATACACTCCGCACTTTGGCCAGGTCGCCCGCGCGGCCGGCCGTTTCCAGCTCGTGCGCCGCGTCGCGAAAAGCCACCGCGCCCATACTGGCGGAAGCGCCTTTGATACGGTGGGCGACCTTGCCCGCCGCGTCGGCATCCCCCGCCGCGATGGCGGCCTTCAGTTTGTCCAATTGCGCGGGCATATCCGCCAGATAACTTTCCACCATGGCGGCCGCCAAGGATTCATCATCCATCAGCCGCCGCATAAAATCCGCGCGGTCGAAAATAACGGCGACGGGCTTGGTGGATAAAGTCGCGGGCGGGCTGACCGGCGCGGGAGCGGGCGGCGCCTTAGGGTTGGCCAGCCAGCGGTTCAACACCTCGGACAACGGGTCCATTTCCAAGGGTTTGGTCAAATAATCGTCCATGCCCGATTGCAGGCATTTTTCCCGGTCCCCCTGCAAGGCCCGCGCGGTGAGGGCGATGATGGGAAGCTGGGGCGTCAACACGCCCGGCTCGCCTTGGCGGATTCGCCGAGTGGCTTCGAAACCATCCACTTCGGGCATTTGGCAATCCATGAGCACCAGGTCGAAGGCGCGCCGCTTCAAGGCGTCGATAGCTTCCTGCCCATTGGACGCCACTTCGACCCGGCACCCCTGGTGTTCGAGCATCTTGATGGCCACCATTTGGTTGATCGTATTGTCCTCCGCCAGCAACACCGACCAGCGGCCGCCACCCGGTTTTACGTGCTTGGCGAAGCTGGCCCCTTTGGGGGAGACCGGCGCGACGAGCCGCGATTCCAAGCGCAGGGCTTGCTTGAGGCAATCCAGCAAGCCGGCCCGCCGAAACGGCTTGGAAATGAAGCCGGCGAAGCCGAGTTTTTCCAGGCGCGGCGTATCGCTGTTCTGGTTGATAAATCCCGTCATAACCAGCTGCGTGGGCGCCAGCGCGGGATCGCGCTTAATGACGCACCCCAGCTCGACGCTGTCCACGTCCGGCAAACGCATGTCGAGCAGCGCGACCTGGAAAGGATCGCCTTCGCCTTTGGCTCGTTCCAACCGCTCCTTGACGAGCCCGCCTTGGGCCACTTCGGCGGACCGACACCCCCAGCGGTCCAGCATCGCCTTGATCGCGCTCCGGCTGTCCGGGAAATTGTCCGCCACCAGCACCCGCACACCCCGCAAAGTCGAAGGCTCGGCGGCCACCGCCGCGGCGGGCTGCTTCACGAACAAGGCGGTGAACCAGAAAGTCGAGCCGTGCCCGTCCCGACTTTCGACCCCGATGTGGCCGTCCATCAATTCGGCCAGTTGTTTGGAAATCGCCAAGCCCAGACCGGTGCCGCCGTATTTCCGGGTCGTCGAGCCGTCCACCTGGGTGAAAGGCGAGAACAAGATGCATTGTTTTTCGGCCGGGATGCCGATGCCGGTATCGGTGACCTCAAAGCGCACGAGCGCGTGCGTCTCGTTTTCCTCGGCCAGGTTGGCGCGCACCGTGACCCCGCCTTGGGCGGTGAATTTGATGGCGTTGCTACTTAAATTAAGCAAAATCTGGCGCAACCGGGCGGGGTCGCCCCGCAGCGCGACCGGCACCCGCGGATCGATGAGACACACCAGCTCCAAACCTTTGTCTTGCGCCCGCAAGGCCAGCATTTCCATGGTGTCTTCGAGGGTCGTTTCCAGGTCGAAATCCAGTTTCTCGAGCTCCATTTTGCGCGCCTCGATTTTGGAGAAATCCAGGATGTCGTTGATCAACGTGAGCAGCGCTTGACCGCTATCGCGCAAGAGCAAGGTGTACTGGCGCTGCTCGGGCGAAAGACCGGTGTTCAACAGCAGTTGCGTCATGCCGATGACGCCGTTCATG
>DBTJ01000048.1:16411-28590 GCA_002306985.1 Verrucomicrobia bacterium UBA1319 | reverse complement strand
TATTGGCCAGAAACTCGCTTTTGGCGGCGCTGGCCAACTCGGCTTGCACGGCCAGCTCGTTGGCTCGGAGCGTCGCCCGCTCCAAGTCGCTATTCATTTCCTGCAACGCCTGAGCCGCGCGCTTGCGCTCGGTGATATCGCGCACGATGCCCACCAAATGCCATTCGCCCCGCATCTGCACGGGCGAGAGCGACAGTTCCACCGGAAATTCGACCCCGTTGGCGCGCACCGCCGTGACTTCGGCGAACTGGCCCGGCGTCGACGTCTGCCGCGCGCAGCTGATCCGGGCGAACTCGCGCAAGCACTCCTGCTGAAACCGCTCGGGAATCACCAGTTTGTGTAGTGGCTGGCCCAGGGCGTCCTTGGCCTCATAACCCAGCACCCGCGCCGCCGATTCGTTCCACAAGGAAATCTCCCCCCGGGGATTGAGCATGATGATCGCGTCCTGCGCCGCGCTGATGATCCGATTCAACTGCTCCTGGCTTTCCCGCAACGCCTCTTCCGTCCGCTTCAATTTGGTGATTTCGAGCATGACGCCCACGATGCCCGCCACCTGGCCCTGCTTGTTGCGAAAAGTGGCTTTGTGGACGATGGCGTCATGGGCTACGCCATCCTTGTCCCGCACCACCATCTCATATTCCATGACGCCGCCGTTTTTAAGCAGTTCCTGATCCATCGCCACATGATGAGCCGCCGCCTCTTGCGGCGAGAAACTCAACACCGATTGGCCGATCACCTGTTCCCGGCTCACTCCCAGCCCGGTCAGGAACGCGGCGTTGCAGCCCAGGTAAAAGCCCTCGACGTTTTTGTAATACACGGGGGCGGGAATCGAATCGAGGATGTCGGTGAGCAGCATTTGCTCCGCGCGCGCCGCCAATTCGACGCGTTTGCGCTCGGAAATATCGCGGAACACCCCCATCACGCCGAGGATTTTTCCACCCGCGCCGAGGATCGGGCTCAACCGGCCTTCGGCCCACAACTGGTTTTGATGTCCGTGTCCCAGGCACAAAACATCCGGCACGCAGACCGCCTCCCCCGCCAAGGCTTGGCGGAACAAGGGTTCCAAACGGAGGTCGGTGGCGCAAGGGAAGGGCTCGAAAAACGGGGCGTCCAGGGCGGACGGTTGCGTGATGCCGGACAACACCACCATGGTATTATTCCAAATCCGGCAGTTCCACTTGGCATCGTACACGACCACCCCATCGGGCGCGCCGGCGGCCAGCTCCGGGCCCCACCGGTTCGCCAGGGCCGCGCCCGCGCGGCCCCACCAGAGACCGGCCAAAACGCCGCCCACTCCGGCTACGAGCGCCACCAAAAGATACGTCTCCATCATAAGCGAAAAACAACTCCGCGATCGCCATCGGCGGGCGGCCATGCCTGGAAACGTGGGTCGCGCGGCTTCATCGCCGGTCAAACCGCGGGTTTCAGCTGGTAAAACACCGAGCGCAGATAGCGTTTAGGTTCGTATTCCGGGCACAGGCCGGTGATCGATTCCGTGGAGCCGATGAGCAGCGCCCCATCGCGAGCCAGGTTTTTGCCGATGTTGCGGAACAATTTCATCTTGTCCGGCTCGGTGAAATAGATCGCGACATTCCGGCAAAAAACAATGTCGAACGGCACCGGAAAGCTGAAGGGCTCCAGTAAATTCATGGTGCGGAACGTGGCCAGAGCCCGGATTTCATCCCGCACTTTCCAGCGCTCGCCCTCTTTGACGAAATATTTTGCGAGCTTGTCCCCGGGCATCCCTCGTTCCAGCTCGAGCCGGCTGAAAAAGCCGTAGCTGGCTTGGGCGACGGCTTTATCGGAAATATCCGTGCCCAGAATGCGCACGTCATAGCCCGTCAGCGTGCCGAGCAATTCGCGGATGGTAATAACGGTGCTGTAGGCCTCCTGCCCGGTCGAGCAGGCGGCGCTCCAGATGCGAATGGGCAATACCCGGGCGTTGCTGGCGCGGCGCCGGTCGATCAGTTCCGGTATCAATTTATGCTGCAACAATTCGAACGGCGCGGCGTCGCGAAAGAACGAGGTTTCGTTGGTGGTGATCGCATCGATCACTTTTCGCCGGAGCGCGTTCAGGGGGTCGCCGCGGACCTTTTGCAGCAACTCGGCGAAGTTCTTCGCCCCGGTGGGGACGAGGAATTCACCCAGCCGGGTTTCCACCAAGTAGCCTTTGTTCGCATCCAAAGATATCCCGCAGATGTCGTAGATATACTTGGACCACAGGGCCATTTCATCGCGGTTAATGGATACATTGGCCATAATCACCATCCTCTGACCGTCGCCATTATCTTGCCCGCGATGGCCTGCACCGGCAGGACCACGTCGGCCACCCCGGCGTCCACCGCCGTTTTGGACATGCCATACACCACGCAAGTAGCCTCGTCTTGGGCTATCACAAAACATCCGTTGCGTTTGAGCAGCTTGAGCCCAATCGTCCCGTCACTGCCCATGCCGGTCAAAATGACGGCGGTGGAACGGCCGGGAAACAGGTTGGCGGCCGACCGGAATAGGTAATCCACCGCCGGTTTGCAGTTGTTCTCGGGCGGGTCATCGGTGATTTGCAGGATTTTACGATTATCGGCCAACGACAAGCGCATTTGCTTGCCGCCCGGGGCGATGTAGGCCGTGTTCGCCTCCAGCACCTCGCCTTGGCTGGCCTCGCGCACGTCAATCGCGCATTTGGCCGCCAGACTTTCCGCGAGGGATTGCGTGAAAATCGGCGGCATATGCTGCACGATCACCACGGGCACCCCCAGATTAGCCGGTAAATCCGGCAAAATGCGCGCCAGCGCCGCCGGTCCGCCGGTGGACACTCCGATGAGCACCAGCTCCGGTTTGCCGGGCGTCACCAGGCGACTCATCCGGCCGGCGATGCCCTCCAAATTATCCGGCGCCACTTTGGGCGGCGCAACCGGGGCGGACCGGTTCCCCAGGATGTTCCGGATTTCCAGCCGTCGCGCCAGCGCCCGCAAGCGCGGCTCCAGGTCGCGCCGAATGCACTGCCGGCTCTGCTCCGCGTCGGCGGTGTCCGGCTTGGTGATAAAATCGAAGGCCCCCTTTTCCAGCGCCCGCATCGTCAACTGCCCGCCCTGGCGCGTCACGGCGCTCACCACGATCACCTCGGCGGGACTGCCCAACTTGCGGATGGCGTCCAGCACCGCCAGACCGTCGAGTTCCGGCATTTCCATATCCAGCGTAATCAAGTCGGGCCGCCATTCCGCCAGCCGACTTAACGCAATCTTCCCGTTCGACGCCGATCCCACGACCTCCAGGCCGGGAAACGAGGCTAGCACCTCGGTCATTACCCGGCGAAACAGCACTGAATCGTCCACAACCATTGCTCTCATGCGTCTTATTTGCCCTTGTTTTAAATTACACCTTGAACCGGATCGCCAAACCCTCGAGTTGCCCGGCCAGCTTGGTCAACCGTCCGGCGTCGCGGCCCCGTACGGAGGCTGGGAAAAAACTACCGCCACCGCTTGCGCTTCGCTGGAAGCGGCGATACTCGACCCCGGTCGCGCCCGTTTCCTGGATTACGCCGCTGAGTTTGCCGATGCCGGTCGCGGCCCGGCGCTTCAACGGCTGCGCGCCGGAGATTTTCGCCTGGATAACTTCCCTCGCCGGGTCGGGTGTTTGCCGATATCCCCGCAAGTCCACCAACGCGCGACCGCGCGCCAGCTTCCTGGCGGCGCAACCGCGCTCGTGCTGGAGCTGGCATAGACAAACGGAGGAAGCTTTCACCTCTCCCACCCGAGTTTCCAGGTCGCCTAGCGCGACCTGGCTGGCGGCTTGCCGGCGCCATGCCACCCCGCCGGCGAGCAAAAGCGCGAGCCGCGGTAGCGCGCCTGCCAGGGCGGTTTTACGGGCTATTTTCATGGTTCAGGCCGATCGGGGGCTTAGGCATCCCGGCCGTCGGTGGCGAGCGTCGCATCCGGCGAGTCAACCCCGAGGATGGAGGCCTGGTCGATCAAGGAGACCAACCGGCCGCCCCCCCGGTACACTCCGCGTAAGTACCGGCTGCGCACCCCCCGCAAACTGGGAGGCGGCGGAGTGACATTATTGGTGTCGGTGTTGATGGTGTCATTCACGCAGTCCACCAGCAAACCGATCGATTCGTCGCTGCAATCCACAATCAAAATCCGGCTTTGCGGCGTGATTTCCAAGGCGTTGAGCTCCATGCGCGCGCCCAAATCGATCACCGTCACGATTCGGCCCCGCAAGTTGCGGATGCCGACGACGTAGGTAGGCGCGTGATGGACCGGCGTGATTTGATCCACCTTGACCACCTCCTGCACTTCGCTGGCGTCGATTCCGAACACCGATTCGCCGAGCAGAAAGGTGATCACCAAGGAGGCGTCTGTCGTTGTTTCATTCATAGCATTTATCCGTGGGGTTCCACCGCCAACCGCGCGCCGCCGGGATTAGGCGCGGTTGACCGCGGGACCATACTGCTTGTCCATCTTAAGAATGTGCTGCGGCAGCCAGGTGGCGACCAGGTTCATCACCTCCGGCGAGGCGGTGACATCGCCCGCCTCCCAGCGTTTCTGCGCTTCCTTGAGCTTGCTCACCAGCGCCACATGCGCTTTCCGCTGGGCGGGCAACTCGGCGTAATGGACCCGCTCGAGGATTTCCTCCTCTTCGGCGAAGTGGAATTCGGTGTACTTAATCAGATCTTTAAGCACGGTCCCCATGGCGGAGCCGCTTTCGCCCCGTTTCAGGGCCGCGTGCAACTGGTTGATCAAATCCAAGATCCGCTTGTGCTGAGAGTCCATTTCGTCCACCCCCACCGTATACTCCGCTTTCCAGGGCGCGATGGGACGGCCTTCGGACCGGGTCGTCTTGGACCGGTGGCCACCGGTGGCATTGGTTCTAAACTGGCCGGCCACCTCTTTCAATTGTTCGGCCAGCAAGGAAAGCTCGCTCGCGCTGGCTTGCACGCGTTCCCCGCCCTGCCGGACGTCGGACACCGCTTTATTGACGGTGGCGATGTCTTGCGCGATCGAGGAGGAGACGGTCGCCGTTTGCGCCACGCGGGTGTTGGCCTCTTTGACGCCGGTCGAGGCTTGGGCGATATTGCCCGCCACATCCTTCGTCACGGTGGCCTGCTCTTCGATGGCGGCCGCGATATTGGCCACGATGCCGCCCACATCGTTGATGACGGTGGCGATTTTTTCGATGTCCGAGATGGCGCCACCGGCCGAGGTCTGCACGCCGGAGATCTTCGCCTTGATGTCCTCCGTGGCGGTGGCCGTCTGGCGCGCCAGTTCCTTGATTTCATTGGCGACCACCGCGAAGCCCTTGCCCGCCGCGCCCGCGCGCGCCGCCTCGATGGTGGCGTTCAAGGCCAGCAAATTCGTCTGCGAGGAGATGTCGTTGATGGTCTCGGTGACTTTTCCGATTTCGTGCGCCGCCTTGCCCAACTGCTGCATGAGGGTGGAAATCGATTGGGTCTGGCCGATGGCTTGCTCGCTGATGACCCGAGCCTTCTCGGAATTCGAGGCGATGTCGGCCACGGTGGCGCTCATCTCCTCGGTGGCGGCGGCGACCGATCCCAAATTGGTGGAGGCTTCCTCCATGCTCGCGGCCACGGAGACGGTGTTCGCGCTGGACTCCTCGGCGGCGGCGGCGACCAGGTTCGCCTTTTCCGCCATCCCCTTGACTTCAATGGCCGTCTTGCCCGACACGGAGGTGAGGTCGGTGGAAGCGGAAGCCAGGGTATCAATCCCATCATTGATATCGCCCAGCAGCCGCCGCAAACTGGTGGTCAGGTTATGCATGGCGCGGGCTAAATCCCCCGCTTCATCTTTGCGCGCGCTCAATTCGGGAGGCACGTCCTGGGTTAAATCGCCATTGCTCATGGCCCCCAGCAGGTCGACCGCGGTGCGAATGGGGTTGGCGATGCTGCGGGTAATCATAATTCCAAACGCGAGCGCCAAGATCAAGGCGGCGACTCCGGCGACAATCATAATGCGCTGAACTTGCTTGACGACGCGATTGGCCTCCTCGTCGAGCAACAGGAGTTGTTTCTCATGCCACGAGACGAATTCGGTAACCGCCTGCTCGATTTTTTTGCGTTTTTCCCCCCCGGTCGAACTAAACACTTTGACTGCCTCGGCATCCTGGTTTTTCATCGCCAGTTCGATGACGCGATCATTCACATCACGGGTTTGAAAAACGGCATCCTCCACCGCTTTGATCAACCGCGCGTTTTCATCCACTTTGCCGCCGACCTTAAGTTCGGCCAAAATCGTTTTATAGGTTTCGCGGTGTTTGTTCACCTCGGTCATAAACGCGTTTTGCTCCGCGGTTTCCGTGGCGGAAATCATGTTCCATAGATTCATGGCGATATTATCAATTGCTATCGCCAGGTTTTTGGCTTTAATTGTCTGCATAAACTCCGAACGGGAATTAACCATAGAGTTATCCATGCGGTTAATTCCCCACCAGGCGATGGCGACCATGGCCAAAGCGATTACGGTTAAGGAGCCGAAACTTAGTGCCAGCCGTTTGGCTAGTCTCATATTAGTGAGCAGTTGGGTCATATTGGGTGTCAGTTTGGGGTTTCTACAAATGATTCAAGGGGTTATTCCGTCTCCACGCGCCGCCAGAGGGCTTCGAGTCCCGCGGTCAGCCGGTCGCGATCCAATTTAACTTGGTAGTCGTCCACTCCGGCGGCTTTGCCGTTGGCGATGTCATCCTCCCCCGCCAGGGAGGATAGGGCGATGATGGGCAACCGGGCGCACTTCGGGTGGGCGCGGATGCGCCGCGCCAGCTCCAGCCCGGTCATGCGCGGCATTTCAATGTCGGTCACCACCGCCCGGATTCGATCGACATTTTTTTCCAGCAATTCCCAGGCGGCCTGGCCATCCGGGGCGTCCATGACTTGGTGACCGGCTTCCTGGAGATATTTCTTGATTTGGGAACGGAAGAAATCCGAGTCTTCCGCCAGGAGGACAAAGGCATCCTCAGCGGGCGCGGCTTGTTCCAATGGCGCGAGCGAAATCGGCGGGGTGGACTTGGGCGCCGGCCGCACCAACTCCGGATACGCCGACTCCACCAACTCGTAAAGGTCGGCAATCAGGGTGGTCTGCTCGCGAATAATCGCCGAGCCCACAATGCCCGTCTGCCGATGCGTCATCTGATCCACCGCGACCTTCGTTTCCACGACGTCCACCGGCATCGCGCCCAACAGGCCGACTTCATGCCCGCGCACGCTCGAGACAATCACCGCCAAATCTTTGCTGTTATCCAGGCTTTTGACTCGCGCGGTGTCGGCGAGCGTGACCAGCGGCAGGGAGAATCCCCGGTACTGGAGGGTGCGGCGTCCGCCCGCCATTTCGACTTGCGAGGAGTTGATGCGCTCAACCCGCAGCACCGTGTCCAGCGGCGTGGCGCACTGCTCGTCGGCCGCGTTGTGGAAGAGGAGAAACGATTGGACATCGGCCAGGCGTTCCCGGTCCACTTCCTGCGCCTTTTGCATCGCGCGGGCGGAACCGGAGATCGAAGTCAGCCGGGCTTTTAGGGATAAGCCGGTAATATCCAGAATCAGCACCACGGTGCCGTCGCCCAGGATGGTGGCCCCCATGTATTCGCGCAGCCCTTTGAGGTGCCGGCCCAGCGGCTTGACCACGATTTCCTCGGTGTCGTGGAACGAATCGAACACCAGCCCGTATTCGAGGGTGCCGGTCGTGACGACGACGATTTCCAAGGCGCTTTTGAGGCGGTGCCGCCGTCCCGCGTTGCGTTCGGGCAGGGCTGCGTCGGATTTGGCCGGGGCCGCCGGGGCGTCGATCGCGTGGCGCGGCGAACGGCGGTCCGCCAACTGTTGACGGCGGTCGAGCTCCAACTGGCCGGTGTTGGGGTCCAAGTAAACCGGGGCCACGCCCACCACATTCGAAAACCGGACCAACGGGATGATGCGGTCGCGCAGGAGCAGGACTTCCGAATCGCCGACGATCTCGACCCGCTTTTTCACCTCTTCCGCCGGCACGCGCAGGAGTTCCTCCACGTTGGCTTGCGGAATGGCGAACCGCTCGTTTCCAGCCGAAACGACGAGCGACGGAATAATCGCCAACGTCAGCGGCAGCTTGATCCGAAACAAGGAGCCTTTGCCCACCACCGACTTGATTTCGACGGTGCCGCCCAAGTGGTCCAGATTCGTTTTGACGACATCCATGCCCACGCCGCGGCCGGAAATGTCGGAAACCTTTTGCGCCGTCGATAGGCCGGGCAAAAAGATCAGCGCCTGCTTGTCGTGATCGGACATGCCGCGCAGCTTGTCGGCGGCGATCAACCCTTTGGCAAGCGCGGAATCCGCCACTCGGCGGGGGTCGATCCCTTTGCCGTCATCCTCGATTTCCACCACCACCTGACCGGCTTCGTGGCGCGCCTCGATGCGGAGCTTGCCGACGGCGGGTTTGCCGACGCGCACGCGCTCTTCCTTCGCTTCGATCCCGTGGTCGACCCCGTTGCGGATCATGTGGGTCAAGGGATCGGAGAGCCCTTCGATCATGCTTTTATCCAACGCGACATCTTTGCCGAGAATATCGAGTTGGATTTCCTTGCCCAGGGCCTGCGACATATCGCGCACCAGGCGAGGGAATTTAGCCAGCACATTGCCGATGGGTTGCAGCCGGGTGCGCATGATGGCGTCCTGCAATTCGGAGGTCACCTGGTTGATGCGCTGGTCGGCCACGGACAGGAGTTGCTCGTTGTTTTGGGCGATGGCCGAGTGCAATTGATTGCGGCTCAGCACCAATTCGCCCGCTAGATTCATCATCGCCTCCAACAACGCCACGTTGACGCGCAACGTTTCCTCCGTCATGTTGGCGACGGGTTTAGCGGCGGCGGGTTCCGGCACTTTCGCCGCGGGGGCTGGCGGCGGGACGCTCTCGGCCGCGACGGGCTTCGGCACGGGGCCGGCGACAACGGGCTCGGGGGCCGCGCTGGGCGCCGGCGCGGCGGGGGCTGCCGGCGCGGGCGCGCTCATTTCCTCGGGCGCAGCCTGGGGATCGAACACCAGTTGGATTTTATCCTCGGCGGCCATCAAAATTTCCTGGGCCATGGCGCCCGCCACCGTGGTGGCAAAAACCAGGCGCAAGGGCAGGCGGTTTCCGGCGGGTTCATCCAGCGTGCCGGCGGCTTCGAAATCCAGGGCGCAATCGAGCACTTCCCCGGATTCCTCCAGCTCGCGGAAAAACCGCAGAATATTCACCCCTTTTTTCTCGATGTCGTGGATCAAGTCGTACGCCACCAAATACACGCATTGACCCGCGTTTTTAACCCGTTCGAAATCGATCTTCGGCAGGACCACATTGGGGCCTTTGCCGCGCGTGGATAACGTAACATTGTCCGTGAGGGTTTGCTTTTGTCCGGCGGGCAGATAGGACGCCGCCAACTCGGAGAGGCACTCGGAGAGGTCCGTGATATCCACGCCGTCCATGCCGGCCGGGTTATTGATCATTTCCCGGAGCTTGTCGAAGGCGGCCAGCAACACATTGGTGATCTCGGGGTTGACCGACATTTTCTTGGAGCGGATCATGTCCAGGATCGTCTCGGCCTTATGGGCAAGTTCCTTGACCTTGGCCAAGCCGAAGAAACTGCTGCCGCCCTTAATGGAATGCGCCGCCCGGAACACCTTGTTCACCAGGTCGGGATTCGCGCTCACGCCATTTTCCTCGATGGCCAGCAGATCGGCCTCGATGGTCGACAAATGCTCGCGGGATTCGTTGATGAACTCCTTAAATACCTCGTCATCCATGGTCATCCTCCCTTTATTCGCGCCCGCTGGCGTTCAGCCGGGCGACTAGGCGCATGCTTTGAAGCAATTGCAAAATGTCTTTGGACACCCCGCATACGCGCATCCGACCTTGGCGCTTGGCCAAAGTGTTGCTTACCGCTATCATGAGTCCGATGCCGCTGGAATCGAGCACCGCCGTTTTCTCCAAATCGAAGACCACCGTGCTGGTGCCCTGTTCGAGTTGCTGTTTCAAGGCGGCCTGTAAATCCGGCACCAGGGAGGCGGTCAAGTCTCCTTCCAGCGCCACGCGGCATTCCTGGTCCGCGCTTTTGATCGTGTAACTTGTCATAGGCTTCGATGCTCTGCTCTGTTTTTAAAAAACCATAAGTCGATCCGGTTGCCGCACCGGTTAAAGCGGACGCGGTCGGCGTACATCATGCTGATGGGCAGCCCTCTTCCCGAAGTGGATTTGGCGTCCGGCACGGGTTTTTTGCGGGCTTTTCGCCAATTAAACCCCGTTCCCTGATCGGTGATTCGCAGCCGTATCCACAGTCTGCCCAGCACCAGCTCGAAGGCGACGTTTTTGCCGGACGCCGAGCGATTGCCGTGCAGAATCGCGTTGTTCAAGCACTCGCGAGCCACGAGCTCGAGGTTAAAGCTCCTTGCCACCAAACCCCGCGCGACCAAGAACGCCCGAATGTCCAGACATACCGCGTCCACTTCGCGCAGTCGGGAAGGAATCTGGCGCCGCAATACTTGGGGCGCGTTCGGAATCCTCGGTTTCATACTTCCACCCCTAGCAATAAGACATCGTCTTCGGCGCGCTTGTCCCCGATCGTATCTTTCAAGGTGGCGTGGACCATTTCGGCCAACGTGTTTTGCTGATGGCGCGCGGCCGCCTCAATCAACCGTTGCAGGCCGATTTCGCGCGGGCCGTCGAGTTCGATCAAACCGTCGGAATAGAGTAAAATCCGGTCTTTCGGGTTGACCTTCAGCTCGGTGGTGGAAAAGGCGGCGTCGGAAAAAATGCCCACCACGTCGCTATCTTGATGAATGATTTGGGTCAAGCCGCTCGCCGTCGATTGCACCAAGGCGGGCGGTTGGCCGGCGTTGGCCAGGCTCAACCGCTTGGTCTGGCGATTTAGCCGGGCATAGATCAAAGTAAAGAACACCCCCTCGGGCAAAATCCGGCACAGGGCGCTATTGATGGCGATGAGCGCGTCCAACGGCGCCGTGGCCGCGTGGGCGTATTCGCTGAGCAGCGTCTTTAAGGAGGCCGTCCAAAAGGACGCCGCCAGGTCGTGCCCGCTGGCGTCCGCCACCACGTAATCCACAATGTGTTTACCGACGGGGATGACGTCGTAAAAATCTCCGCCCGCTTTAAGCGCTTGATGCAGGGCGATTTCAAAATGAGCGTCCGGCAGTTGGGCCGGCAGCGGCATGAGCGTTTCCTGAGCCGAAGCCAGCCGCTGGATTCTTTCGGCCTGCAATTCCGCCAGTTTTTCGTACGCCTGTTTCAACCGCAAATGGGTGCTGACCCGCGCCACGACTTCTTCTCCGGAAAAGGGTTTGGGAATATAATCGACGCCGCCCACCTCGAATCCCCTGACTTTGTTGGCGATGTCCTCGCTGGCCGACACGAATAACACCGGAATTTGGGCGTAACCCGTTTCCTGATGCATTTTTAGGCAAACATCGAACCCGCTGCCGTCGGGCAGATTGACATCCAGCAACACCAAGTCCGGCTGCAGTTCATGAATCAACTGTAGGGCGCCAGCCGAATCGAACGCGCAGGCGATCTGGAACCCCGCGCGAGTCAAAATGGCCTGGATCATGCGATTGGTGATGACATCGTCATCCACCACCAAAATGGTCGAAGGCCTGGTTTTTATCATGAATTATGTCTCCTCCCTAGAATACGAGACGGTCCCTCCAGACAGGCCACCCCTGGGACAATCACCCTGAAATATGAGACTTCCGCTCCCCCTTGTATCGCCCTTACTATCGTCACTTAAGAAAACTCCTTTAGCGAAAAAAACACTTCTTTGGAGTTTTTTTCCACCTTTCGCCGCCCGCCTGCCCCCGGGGGCATAAAGTTTCTTGCTTGCGGACGTTTTTTACGAGGGTAGTCTTTTTTGAAAGCTTTAAAAAAAACTGTTTCCATGACACGCTATCTAATTGCCTGTCTTTGCCTGCTGCTGGGGGCCAAGACACTCCGCGCGCAGGTGGTCATTAATGAGGTCTTCTACCATGCGCCGGGAGGCGACGGCGAGCTGCAATGGATCGAGTTGCATAACGCCGGCGCCCAACCGGTGAACCTGGCGGGTTGGAAACTCGCCAAAGCCGTCAAATTCAAGTTTCCCGCCAACACCACCCTGGCCGCGCAAGGCTATGTGGTGGTGTGTAAAAACCGCGACCGTTTCGCGCAAGCCTATAACGC
>DBTJ01000048.1:0-16181 GCA_002306985.1 Verrucomicrobia bacterium UBA1319 | reverse complement strand
TGTGAAAAACCCGCGCCCGTTTCGCGCAAGCCTATAACGCGCCCGTCGCGGGGGTCTTCGATAAAGCCCTCAACAAAAACGGCGAGCGTCTGGATTTGCGCGATGCCGAAGGTAACCTGGTCGATAGCCTCACCTTCTCTACCGAAGCGCCCTGGCCGCAAAGCCCGGATGGATACTCGCCGTCGCTGGAACGGATTTGCCCGGCCGCCCGGAGCGACTTACCCCAAAATTGGGCGGCGTCGCCCCGGACCGAAAACGACTCGGCCCCCGGCGGAACCCCCGGCGCGCGCAACGCGACGTACTCCGAATTTCTGCCGCCGATTATCGACTCGGTCACCGCCACCCCGATGATCGCCAAACCGGGCCAGCCCATCGCCATGGCGGCCAAAGTCTATGGCGATATTCCTGTGCGCGCGGTCACCCTTACGTGGCAGACATTGGGAAGGAACGCCTCCGCGGAGGAAAACACCCTACCGATGTCCCTAGGCGACAATCATATTTATACGGCGACGATCCCCGGCCAGAAAGAGAGTCAGCTCCTTCGCTGCCAAATCCATGCCACCAACGAAAAGGATGCCGAGCGCGTGTTTCCGGCGGAACATGAGCTGCGACCCGCCATTTCCTGCCTCTCGCAAACCCTGGCCAAACCGGGCGGCATCCCGCTGGCTTACCTCATTCGCGCGCGGCAATCGCCGGCCGACCGCGATGATCGCCAGCCGGAGCGGATCGATGCGCAGTCCCAAATGCGCCAAATCGCCCTCACGCAATTCCGCGCCTTCTATAACCTATCGATCCTATGGGGAGATCTCACGCTGAAAACTTCAACTTTGGAAAACGCCGGCCCCTTGCGCGCCGTATTTGCCGCCCGTTGCGTCGAACGCGATCAATTGGAGAAACAAACGCAAACCGCCACCAATTTTGTGGAAGCGGTGCGGAGCATACCGTCGGAGGCCCAAGCTTTTAAGAAAGCCCTGGCGGAAGCGATCCGGCCGCAACTCAACGAGGAACAAGCCAAAATCCTGGATGCTTGGCGCACCACCGGCCCCCGAGGCGGCATCTTTAACCGGTTGCCCGGGAGCCTAGCCCAGCAGTTAGTGTCCATTGAAGATGATTACTTATTTCTATCCTCCCAGGCCGACCTCACGGACGTTCAATTTGACAACCTGCGGGGAATTTTCCGGGAGGCAGTCCAAGCCCGAAGCGCCCTGACGGAAGGCGCGGAAAACGCCATGAACGCCAACGCGGTCATGAGCCTGCAAGCGAAATCCGGGGTGATCCGCGCGAAGATAAATGAAAAACTACGCGGGACGCTGACGACCAAACAAATGCGCGCCTACACCCAACGCCAACCTGGCGGCGCCCCCAACTCGCGCCCCGACGGCGCACCCCGTCGGTCCACTTCCCAAGGCGAGCCCGCGGCGTTCGTCTATGTCGACCCCAAGACCCAAGTAGCGCAACTTTTCGACTTCGCGAAACTCACCCGGCGCCACGGCGGTTACAAAGTTCACTTTTGCAAAGACCAAATGCTCAATGGCATGCCGGTGGTTAATTTGTCGTTCAAGGAGGAAAGCGATCGCTGGTCCCTGACCGAACCGCTGTCCTATGAACTCCACCGCCGGGCGGGTGAAGACGTGTGTCGGATGGATTACGCCCGACTCTATGTGGATGGCTCGCTCAATGGGTATTCCCTGTTTTTCGAGCAACCCAACGGCGCGTTCTTCCGCCGCCTGGGCATTCCCGATGGCGTCTTATACAAGAGCAATTATCGCGGGAGCGGCCTGGAACAGCAAAACGTCAAAAAATCCAAAACCGGCGGCGGCCATGAAGACTTGGCCGCCCTGGTCGGCGAATTGGAGGACACCAAGAATAACCCGAAAGCGCAATGGGAAATTATCCGGCGCGAGTTCGACGCCGAAAAACTGGCCAGCCACTACGCGGTGCGCATGATCCTTTCCGATTGGGATGGTTTCTTTAATAATTACTATCTTTATCATGATACTTGCGCGACCAAGAAATGGACCTTTTACGTGTGGGACCAGGACAAAACCTGGGGCGATTATGACGGCTACCCGGACAGCGAGATTCTCTATAATATGCCCCTTTCCTTCGGCGCGGAGGGAGACAGGCCCGCAGGCTGGCAAGGTCCGCCGCCGCAAGGTTTCCGCCAGCCGGGCATGAACCTTTGGTGGCGCCCCGGCGGTTGGATCTCCAAGCCCGTCCTGGCCAACGCGGTTTTTCGCCGGCATTTTCTGGCGCGCATCAAGGATTTGCTAAACCAGGAATTTACCGAGGAACGTCTCGATCCGCTCATCGACCAATTGCGGGAGCGCTTGTTACCCGAAGTGCGTTTGCGCGCGGAAATGAACCATATGAACGGCGCCTCCGCCGAGGCGAGATTTAAAGGCGACTTGGCGACACTTAAGGAATTCGTCAAAAAACGCCGCGCCTGGCTGCTCGCGCAACCGGAAATCCAGCGGGCTGGCGCGTTTGATCCCACGCAGCTTAAGTAAAACGAGGCTCGGCTCGCCCGGCGCCAAGTGAATAAGTGGTGGTTATTCGTTCGAGCACTTTACCGGCCGGCGTAAGCTGGAGCGGATGGTTTAATCCACCCCAATCCAAGCTTCGCTGGCATTTGCCGGCCTCGTCGCTATATTTGCGGCGATCGTTAATTCCACCACCATAAACCGCTTAGCCGAACCCTATATGAGATGGACAATCTTAACCTTGCCCTTAACACTGGTCGTCGGCTGCCTGGGCGGAACCTCGTTTTTTGAACCCCTCGCGCCACCCAGGCCGTTCCAAATTATGGCCCAGCCAGGCGCGGCCCAATCGGTGCCCCCGTATTCGCAAGCCGCCCTGTCGCGCTACGGCGAGGATGGCGTGGAATGGGCCTTGGTCGATTTGCGCACCACCCAGGACGGTCAACTCGTACTCACGGACAATCCGTTAATCGTCGAGCGCAAGCCCTGGCTGGCCGAGCATCACACCTTGGCGGAATGCCTGGCTTTAGATCTCGGCGCGGTCTACCCCAAGCGCTTCGCCAGCGAACGGCTCTTGGCCCTGACCAACGCCTTGCAATTGGCCCGCTCCAACTTGAACCTTTGTCTCAACGGCAATCACGCGAATCCGTCGGCGCTAGCCCGCGCGATTCTGGACGCCAAAATGGAATCCCAAGTGGTCGTCAGCGGCGAACTCGCTGTGGCGCAAGGTCTGTGGGCGGCGACGCAAGGCAAAGTGGCCACTTTGGCTCGCTGGCAACCCGGCTTGGATTTGGCCTCGTGGGCGGGCACCAACCACCTGGCGGCCGTGGAAATCGATCCGTCCGACGCCTCGCCGGCCGTCGTGGCGGCGTGCCATGCGTTAGGCCTCAAAGTCAAAATGCCGCTCTCCGGCGCCGGTCCGGAGACCTGGGACCAAGCCATCGCCAGCGGGGCCGACTGGCTGGCCACCGAGGCGCCCGAAGAATTGTTCGCTCACGCCCTTTGGCGGCGGATCACTCACCGGCCGGTGCGCGTCTCCTGCCACCGCGGGGCCAATCGCTACGCGCCGGAAAACACCTTGCCCGCGCTGGAAAAATCCCTCCGGCTCGGGGTCGATTTTATGGAGTTCGATATCCGGGCCACTCGCGACGGACAATACTATCTGCTGCACGACAGCCAGTTGGGCCGCACCACCGGTCTGCGCGCCGCCCTCGCCCTCACCCCGTCCAGCACCGTCAAATCGTTAAGCGCCGGCTGGTACTGGGGCGGACCCTTCGCCACCACCCGGTTGCCAAGCCTGGACGAATTTCTGCGGGAAGCCAGCGGCAAAATCGAGCTCTACGTGGATGCCAAAGCGATCCCTCCCGAGGCGTTGGCCGAAGTGCTGGCGCGCTTCCAAGCGGTGGAGCGATCCGTCGTGTACCAAGGCGCGGATTATCTGGAAAAACTGCGGACCATTAACCCCCGAATCCGCGCGCTACCGCCACTCGAACACCCGGAAGAACTCGGTCAATTGAAAGCGCGCGTCAAACCCTACGGCGTCGACGCGGCGTGGAATATCTTGTCTCGCGATTTGATCGCCGCCTGCCATGCGGCGGGCATTGTGGTGTTTTCGGACGCCCTGGACGCGCATGAAACAGTGGCGGACTATCTACAAGCCATGGAATGGGGCATCGACGTGATCCAGACGGACCATCCCCTGCGGGTCATGCGCGCCATCGAGCTTCGGGAAGCCCGGCGAAAACACTGAGCGCGGGGCCGATCGCGGATAGCTCGGCGGGCTCTAGCCCCCGATTTTCACCGTCAATCCCGCGGCGCGGAAAAGCTGGGCGACGCGCTCGAGCGCCGCTGGTGACGGACTCTCCACGTCGGCCAGCGCGAAAGGTTTGCCCAACCGCTCGAATTTCGCCCGGCCCATTTTATGATACGGTAATAAATTCACCTGCGCGATCCCGGTCAAACGGCTTAAAAACCGCGCCGTATCGGCCAGCATCGCGGGCGCGTCGTTAAACCCGGGCACCAGCGGCAGGCGGATCCAAATGCGGTCGTGAACGCGGCTGAGCGCCCGCAGATTATCCAAGATCAATTCATTCCCCGTTCCGGCGCACTTCCGATGCGTCTCGGTCGCGAACGCCTTGAGGTCGTACAAAAATAAATCCACCAGCGGGGCCAGCGCCAGCAACGGCTCCGGCGCGCCCAGTCCGCTGGTATCGACCGCCGTGTGAATGCCCCGCCGCCGGCACCGGTCGAGCATTTCGCGCAAAAACTCCGGTTGCGCCAGCGGTTCGCCTCCGGAGAACGTGACCCCGCCCCGCGAATCATCGTAAAAAAGCCGGTCCTTGAGCAACTCGTCCAGCAGTTCCTCAGCCGTGATTTCCCGGCCCACGCGATGGCGCGCGCCCGTAGGACAGGCCTCGACACAAGCGCCGCAAACCTGGCACCACTCCCCGTGGTCGGCGGCCGTGTTGGGGAGCGCCCGGGGGCAGGCGGCGACACATTCACCGCACGCCACGCAGCGATTCTCATACGTGGCCACCTCGGGCGTAAACGCCATGCCCTCGGGATTATGGCACCAGAGACAACGCAGCGGACAGCCTTTGAGGAACACCGTCGTGCGAATGCCCGGCCCATCCTGCAACGAATACCGTTGGATATTGAAGATGATTCCCCGCGACCTCACGCCTTAGCCTTCCTTATCGAAATCAAAGTTCTCCGCCGTTCCCGGCGCGACCCGCCGCAATTCCCAACCGCGCGGATAGAAACCGTGCTTTTCATAAAACCGCAACGCCGGTTCGTTGCCAAACAAGACGGAGATCGAAACGTGTTCGATCCCCTTTCCCTCCAACCAATCCAAGGCTCGGCGAACGAGCATCGAGCCCACTCCCTGTCCGCGCAACGCGGGCTCGACATAAAGCGAATCGAGCTCGCCGCGTTCCTCGGCGGCTTGGCCGGCGACGACGCAATAACCCGCCTCCGGGCCCGCCGGACGGCGCGCGAGCACCTCCACCCGTAATTCGCCCGTCCGCGCGCGCGCGCGCCATTCCGCCAAACGGGCGGCGAATGGTTTAGCCGCCACTTCGGCCGCGAAGCGTGGGGATAGGGCGGCGTGCCGCGCGCGCAACGCCTCCCAAAGCGGTTGAATCCGGGGTAAAAGCTCCACTCCGCCAGTCACCAGCCGTCCGGCCAACGTTTTTTGAAAACAATCGAAGGGCAAAGGCCGCCGGGGAAACCAGACTTGCCCCACCCGCAAGTAACCGCCCGCCTCGTACAGCCGGAGCGCGCGCGGATTGCCCGTGTAAACATCCAGCCGAAGCGCCGCGCAATCCTGTTCGTAGGCCTGGCTTTCCGCAAACGCCAGCATCCGCCGCCCCAAACCTTTGCCCTGCCATCGCGGGCCCACCACGAGGCGATGAACGACCCGTACGTTGCCCGCCGCAGGGGGCCAGTTCACCGACTGGTATTCGGGGGATTGCGTCTCATCCAGGCACATGGCTGCCAGGCATCGTCCCTGGTGCCGCAGCACCCAAAGCGTGCCCGCTTCGGCATCCGACTCGACGATCTCCCGGCTGGGATAGATTTCATCCCATTGAACATTGCCCGCCGCTCGCATCGCCCGCTTGCAGTCCTCCACCAACTGGAAAACTTCGGCGCTGTCCGACGGATTAGCCCGTGTCACGCGCATGCCTCCAAAATAGGCGGAGTCCCGGCGGGGCGTAAAGCAAGAACCGGACGTTAAAGATTCGCGGTTGGGGGCTCGGATTAATATTATTCCGAAGCGCTCCGATCGAGCCTGAAAAAGCGAACCGAGAATGGGACCGCCTACGGTTGCGGTTGGACGGGAGCTCGCGGGGCCAACGAAAATTCGGGTAATCGAGTTAATCCACCATTGCCAAGCCCTCCTACATCCCGCCGCCCGGTGATGAGGCGCGCCGTCCGAAGCCAGCGTCTGAATGTCACGCGAGGGTAACGTGATTTTTGATTGCCGCGCGGGGGGGTTGGGGTAGTATTGGGACGATTTAAACATCACAACGCCCTCGCGTGAGGGCTTTGGGAGTTGGCGGGCTTTGGCGATGAAAACCGTGTGTCATCCCAAAACCCGCCAGTTTTTTCATATCATGAGTGTGCGAGTTCGATTCGCCCCGAGTCCAACGGGGTTTTTGCATATTGGCGGCGCCCGGACCGCGCTGTTTAACTGGCTGTACGCCCGGCATATGGGCGGCACCTTTGTTTTGCGCATCGAGGACACCGATACGGCGCGCAATACCCAGGCCGCCGTTGAAGTTATCATTAACGGCCTGCGCTGGCTCGGCCTGGAATGGGACGAAGGCCCCACCACGGGCGATCCCGACGGACCCCGCAAAGGCGGCCATGGACCCTATTTCCAATCGCGCCGGGGGGAGATTTATAAAAAGCGCGTCCAAGAGCTCGTCGACAAAGGCTTGGCTTACTCGAGCGAAGGCGCGGTGAAATTCCGCATGACGCGCGAACCGATCACCATCCCCGATCTCGTCGTCGGCAACGTCACCCGCGTGCTGACGGATCGCGAGGAAATCGACCCGGATTTTGTGCTCGTGCGCTCGGATGGCCAACCGGTGTTTCACCTGGTCAACGTCATCGACGATTTAGAAATGGGGATCACCCACGTGATTCGCGGCGAGGACCACTTGGCCAACACCGCCAAGCATTTGGCGCTGTTCCGGGCGTTCGGCGCCGAACCGCCCAAGTACGCGCACATCCCGCTGATCCTGAATTCCGACGGCAGTAAGATGAGTAAGCGCGACCAGGGCGCTTCGTTGATGACTTACAACGACGAAGGCTACGCCCCGGAGGCGGTGCTCAATTACCTGGTGCTGCTCGGCTGGTCCCCCAAGGGCAACCGCGAAGTCATGCCCGCCAAGGAGATCGTCGAAATGTTCGATCTCCCGCAAATCCTGCGTCACAACGCGCGGTTCGACATGAACAAGCTCCAGTGGGTTAACTGGGAATACCTCAAAACCATGGCCCCGGAACGGTTCGTCGAATTGGGCACCGCCGCGCTGCAACGCGCGGGGGTAAGCTTGGAGGGATATACGCCCGCTTACATTCTCGCGGCCTTGAGCACGGCCAAAGAGAAGTTCAAAACGTTTGCGGATCTCAAACCCTTCGTCGATTTTTATTTCCAGAAGGAAGTGGAAATCCCGGCCGAATTGGCGGCGAAACAATTCACGGCGGAAAGCCGGCCCCGGCTGGCGCGCCTGCGCGCCGCTTATGCCGAACTGGCCGCCTTCGACCATGCCTCCGTGGAGAAGACTCTAAAAAGCGTGGCCACCGAACTGGGCGTCAAAGCGGGCGTGCTGGTGCATCCCGTCCGCGTCGCCTGCACGGGCAAGGAAATCGGCCCCAGCCTGTACCATTTGATGGAAGTCCTCGGCAAAACGGAAGTCCTACGCCGCATCGACCGGGCGAACGCATAAAACCCGTTCCCCGAGTTTCCCTTTAGCCGCGCGCGCCGTCCACCATGGTCGGCGCGCTTTTTATTTTGGCCGGGTGGCGGGTTCTTTATAGGTAAGGTGCCAATACTGCCGCCACAAATTCTCCAGCTTGACGGTGTCCACATGCCCATCCACGAACACCATATTGATCGCTCCCGGAAGCGGCGTTCCGGCGGCAATCTTGGTGGGGGGCGGGCGGCTGCCCGAACCGTGGCGGGCGATACAAACCCGGGCCATCATCGATCCCGACCCGGCGTCGGCCGTGTACACATTGCGCGCCGGCACATCCGTGGCCTTGGGCCAGCCATCGGCCCAGGCGGAATCGAAAAACACCGGGTTTTTGACGGGCATCTGGAATTGCCCTTCGCGCGTGTAATGCAAATTGGCTTCGCCATTGCCGGTATCGCCTTCGGAGGAGTACATCCAGCCGTTCATGCCGTAACTGGCTTCAAATCCGGTGTTCCATTGAATCGGTTTAACCTTAGGTCCATACCAAGCCGCCACCACGGAGCCATAGGATTCTTTACTATCGGTGCGGCCGGCCGGCACCGGGGCTGAAGCACACAGACGGATGGCGTCCGAGGGGACTCCATTCGTCCGCAGCAGGGCCATCCAAAAATGTTGCGGATCGTAAGCCACGGGATAGGTCTTGCCGTTATCATTGACGTACATGATAAATCCTAAACCCATCTGGCGCAGATTGTTGCGACATGATGTCTCTTGACCTTTGAGTTTCGCCCGACTGAGCGCGGGCAGGAGCATCGAGGCTAAAATCGCGATGATGGCGATGACGACTAGTAATTCAATCAAAGTAAACCCCATCCGGGAACCGAGCGGAGCGAGACGGCGGCAGTCTAAGGCATGATGTTGGCGTATTGTTTTCATATTTAACAATCCAGCGCACACTCAATTGGAACACTCTACCCTACCAAACCAGGAATGATAATCAAATAACTCAAATGGGTTATACTCCGTATTTGATAGGATATGGAGGCTTATCTTTATAAATATTCGGTAGTCTGAATCTCTGCCATATCGGTATCGCGGCATTTTAGGCAAACAAAGGCCGCACGGGTTTGCCCACACCATCGCGGGTGACGTAAAACGGCCGCCGCTCGATCTCGTAGGCCAGTTTCGGCGAAATCCCCAAGGCGTGGTATAGCGTCGCGTGCAAATCCTCGATGATCACCCTGCCTTCGAGGGTTTTACACGGGCGCTCCTCGGCCGTCACCCCATGGAGCGCGCCGGGTTTCACGCCACCGCCAAAAAGCAGCACACTGCCGGCGTCGGTGAAATGGCGGTGCATGCCGTAATGTTTGGGGTCTTCGATCACGTCGGGCACGGTGACTTGGTCTTTGACTTTATTATCCGGCTTGCCCTCCACCATCATGTCCCGACTGAATTCGCTGGCCAACACAATCAGCGTCCGGTTCAGCAACCCCCGCGCTTCCAAATCGAGCACTAGCTGGGCGATCGGCGCGTCGATCTGCCGTTTCATATCCACCAGCCGGCTGTGCCCGTTCTCGTGCGTATCCCAATTCATGAAGGGCACGTATTCGGTGGTGACCTCGATGAACCGCGCCCCCACCTCGGTCAGCCGCCGAGCCAGCAAGCAGCCCAAGCCAAACCGCCCCGTATTATACCGGTCGTAAACCGCTTTCGGCTCGCGCGATAAATCGAAGGCTTGGGCGGCGGGCGAGCTGAGCAGACGGTACGCGTTATCCATGGCCCGCAGCAAGGACTCCTTTTGGTAATCCCCGCCCCATTCACCCACGGGGGTTTGGGCCATAAGGGATTGGTAAAACCGCTGGCGATTCTGGAATCGCGTCGGGCTCATGCCGCCCGGGGGCCGGACACTCGCCGCCGCCATCGTGGGATCCGGAATGAGAAACGGCCCGTATTCACCGCCTAAGAATCCGGCCGTATGGAAAGCCTTAAGCTCTTCGCTTTCCCCCGTGTCAAACCGCTGTCCAATATCGATAAACGCGGGCACCGCCGGATTCAACGGCCCCAGCGTGCGGGCGATCACGGACCCGATGTGCGGGGCCGCCACGGTTTGCGGCGGCGCGTAGCCGGTGTGCCATTGATACTGATGGCGCGAATGCAGGATAAACCCCAGATCGGCGGCGGTATAACCGCGCAGCAAGGCGCCCCGGTCCATCACTTTGGCCAGATTCTCCAGGCCGGCGCAAAACTTGATAGGATCCACCGCGGTGTCGATCGCGGGGAACGTGCTCAACACCGCCCCGGGCGCCAACCCCTTCGAGTAAGGCGTAAACCGCTTGGGATCGAACGTCTCCGTATGCGCCAAGCCGCCCGCCATCCAGAGCACGATGAGGGTGTCGGCGGTGGGTTGAATTTTCTCCGCCTCAGCGGCGAAGAGCCGCCGGGGAAAACCGGCCGTCAGGGCCGACAAAGTGGCCCAGCTCGCTTGTTTTAGGAATTTCCGGCGATTCCCGGTCAAAGGGTTCGTTTGGGTGTTCATGGGGGCTAATAAATCAGTTGGAATTCGGGCAGCATGATCATGGCCCAGAGAAAATCCTCCAGGCCTTCGGGGTGCGCGGGCTCGCCCACCAATCCGGCGGCTAACTCGATTTCAGGCGGGCTCGGCGCGCGGCCCAAAGCTCGCTGGTAAAGCCTTTCGATCAATGCGCGCGTACCCGGCGGCTGGCCCGGCGATGGTTCGAGCCAGCGGCGGGCGCCTTGCTGAAGCCACCCGGCCAGCGTCGCGCCATTCATCAATTCCAGCGCCTGCAACGTGGTGGCCGCGTCGGCGCGCGTCGTCACCGTTTGCTCCCGATTGGGGCGGCCCAGAGCCGTCATTAAGGCATCGCCATTGACCAGCCCCGCGCGGGTGTGGCGCAGTTGGGCGGTTTGCGAGGCGGCCGTCAAAAAAGCCCGCGCGCCGGGCCAGGATTGCGGCGGCTCACCCGATAAATCATCGACCGCCGCCCAACCCGCGGGCGCAAACTCCGGTTGCGCCCAATTCGTGGCCAGCCGGGTGCTTTGAAGCCAGGTCGCATCGGAAATAAGCTCCGCCACATGGGGTTCGCCCCCATCGCCAGCGACCGCGCGAAGGCGCGCGTAAAAGACGAAGCCCGCGTTCGTTGGTCCGCCGCCCGCGACGGTCTCCACGACGCGCTTATCGATTTTCACCGCCACCACATTTTCGCCCGCGCGCAGTTGGGATTGAATCTCGGCCAGCACCGGCCTACGGTTCGGCCCGCCATTAGCCACGGGTTGGCCATTGATGAACACGCTGAAAGCCGCTTCGCCGGCGCAGACCATGGCCGCCTCGGCCAACGGAGCGTCCAGGCGGATGGTTTTTCGCAAATACCACGGCCCCGAGGCGTTCGGCTCGGACGCTTTTACGCCGATGCGCCGGGCTTGCGCGGCCAGACCGAGCGTTTGGCGATTCGCCGCCGGGTCGGCGGCCACGGCAAAATCGATCTCCGCATTGGCCGGCAGGGCATGCCAAACGCCGGTCAAATCGCTCACGGCATCCAGGTATTGTTCGGCGTTGAGACGCCGGACCCGGGGGCCGCGAAACACATACGTCCGCGCGCCTCCCTCCTCCGCCGCCGGCAACCGGTACGCCGCGGAAGTGAAGATCAGCGCCAGTGTTCGTTTTAAATCGTACCCGTGTTCCACCAGATCGGCGGCCAGCCAGTCGAGCAGGTCCTGATTCCAGGCGGGTTGATCCATGTCGTCCACCGGCTCAACGAGCCCCCGGCCCATGAACTTAGCCCAGAGCCGGTTCACGATGGTGCGCGAGAGGCGGCCATTCCGGGGTTGCGTCATGATCTCCGCCAGGCGCTGGCGCCGCCCCTTCAGATCGAGGGCAGGGTCGATGGTTCCCAACTCGGAAAACAGGAATTTGACGGTGGCTTTGTTCCCGGTGGGCTTATCGCAACGCACCATTTCCAAAGGGCCGTCCGCGTATATGCCCGCCATGCCATAGGCGTCGGCCAGGGTCCAGTCGTTGATGAAGCTGTCGTGACAAGAGGCGCACTTAAGGTTGATGCCCATGAAGACGTGGGAAATATTTTGGGCGGTCTGCATCGGCGGAGTCTGGCTGGCGTTCACGGTCCCGCGCCAGACGATGCCCCCGGCAAAGCCTTCGCTGCCCGGCCCCGGATCCACGAGTTGCGCCACAAACCGATCATAGGGCAGGTTCTTCGCCAGCGCGTCGAACAGCCAGGGGGTGATTTGCTGCCGGCCGCCATCGATGTAGCCGGTCCCCTGGTAATCGTTGCGCAAGGCGTCGTTCCAAAAGGACAGCCAATGCTCGGCGTACCGCTGGTTATCGGCCAGCGCCTTATCCACCCAGCGCGCGGCTTTGTCGGGATCGGGATCGCGCTGGAACGCGGCCAGATCCGCCGGCGCGGGCAGCAAGCCGATGGCGTCCAGGTAGAGCCGGCGCAAGAACCGCCGGTCCGTCACCCCGCGCGGGGGCGTAAACTGATGCGCGGCATAATAGGGAGCGAGCCAGCGGTCGATGGGGTTGGAACGATCGCCCGGCGCGTCCGGTGGGACTGGCTTGCGCGGGGTCAAATTGGCCGGGGCGGGACGCGCGAAAGACAGGCGTTCATCCCAAGGCAGCCCCTGGTCGATCCAGGCGCGCAATAAGCCCACTTGCTCCGGCGTCAGGCGACGGCCTTTTTTGGGCATGACGTCATCGGGATTCACCCCCGAAACCAGCTCGATCAGCAGGCTTTCGGCGCTGTTGCCGGGGATCGCCGCCGGGCCGGAGACCCCGCCTCGCAGCACGGCGGCGCGGGTTTCCAAGCTGAAGCCGCCCTGCCCCCTGCCCCGCCCGTGGCACTTGACGCAAGATTCCGCGAACAGGGGCTGGATCTGGCGCGTAAAATCCACGGCGCCGGTCGCGGCCGGTGGCAACGCGGCGCGTTGTTCCGGCGTGAGTCCGCTCACCGCCGGGAGGGATGCCAATAGCAACCAAACGCACCCCGCGGCGCGCCTCATCGCCCGCCAGCCGGACCCGCGTTTAATATAACTCAACCCGCGCCATTCTCCAGCGGTACCGGAAACAAAAAAAAGAGGTGCCATGCCAAGGTTTATTATTTCGCCTTAACATTACTATAACTTTTAAATATTTCAGAAAATTTTAAACCGGACCGCTTGAACGGGCGGGCGACGGTTAACCGGGCGCCGTTTTCCGGCGCGGCGGCCCGGCGCGCCGCACGCGCAGGGAAAAACCGCGCCCGTTCTCGTAAGGCTCGACGGTGGCGTTGATTTCGAGCACGGGATACCGCACGGTCGCCAGCCCGTAGCTCCGGTAGGTGGGGGCGAATAGCTCCGTCTCGACCATGCCGGTCCAATCCGCCAAAGTCAGGAACTTCATCAACTCGCCGGTAATTTGGTGATGTAGCCGTTGCTCGATCACCAAACCGCAAAGGGCCACTTCCCGCCCGAGAAACTTCCCCAGGCGGGACACCGGACAGTACGTATCCCAGGCAATGTCCGGATACAGTTCGAGCGGATGGCCGGTGACCGGAAAGCCGAGCAGATCGGATTCCCATTCCAGACGTTGCTGGCGCGAGGGCTCGCGCAACGGCACCTCCGGCAGGCGGCTGGGGTCCAGCGGGGGCAACAGCCAGCCTTGCCCCGGTTCGCCGCCCCCGCCATAGGCTTGGCGCAACCCTTGCGCCTCCCAAAATAGCGCGACCCGGCTTTTGCCGAAACCATCGAACGCCCCCGCCCTTAGCCAAGCCTCGATTTCGTCGGCGGCGGGCGCCACGCGGCGGTAAAAGTCGGCGAACGACGCGAACGGCCCCGCCGCCCGTTCCCGCAGCAAGCGCTCCAGGGTGC
The DNA here is from genome assembly GCA_002306985.1 of Verrucomicrobia bacterium UBA1319. Classification (GTDB taxonomy): domain Bacteria; phylum Verrucomicrobiota; class Verrucomicrobiia; order Limisphaerales; family UBA1319; genus UBA1319. The sequence continues at coordinate 2,401 of DBTJ01000048.1, read as the reverse complement.
GCTCGGTAATGCCTTTGACTCGCGTGGCCGGGACCCGCAGCGCGGGTTTGCCCTCCGCCGTGGCCGCGGGGTGGACCGCGAACCCCGGTCCCGGCTCGTTGACCCACGGCGGCCGCAGGGAAAGACCCAACCGGTGGCATTCGAGCACGTACACCAGGGGATGGTAAAAGCCTTTGCCGTTGGAAAGCACCGCCGCCATAAACTCGGCGGGATAATAACACTTCAGCCAAGCCGATTGATAAGCTTCCACGCCGTAGGCGGTGCTATGGGCTTTGCAGAAGGCGTAACCGGCGAAACCGCGAATCAATTCCCACACTTCGGCAATGGCGGTTTCCGGGCGACCCAGGCGCCGGGCGGCCGCGACGAACTCGCCCTGAATCTCGCTAATCACGGCTTGCTTGTTCTTGGCCAGCGCGCGTCGGAGCACGTCCGCGCGCCCGCCCGGCAACCCGGCGAACACCTCGCACATTTGCAAAATATGCTCCTCGTACACCACCAGGCCGAACGTGTTGCGCAAATACGGCTCCAGGCTCGGATGCGGGTATTCCGGCGGCTCGAGTCTTTGGTAGCGGCGGATGAACCGGGTCTTTTTATGTTCGTTGGCGGCGCCGGGGCGGATCACGCTCACGATCGCGATCAGCCCGTCGAGATCCCGCACGTTGCATTGGCGGCAAAGGCCGATCATCGCGGGGCTCTCGATGTGATGCACCGCTCGCGCCCCGCCCGAGGCGATCAGGTCCCATACGTCCGGATTCTTCCACGGCGGAAACGCGGCCGGGGCGGCGGCGGCCGGGGATTCCGGCTCCCAGCTTTGGCCATCGGCCAATTCCTTGCCGCTCGGATTCAAGCGTTCCAAATCGAGCGTAATCCCCCGAGGCGCGAGCATCCGGCTCACATCGCGCATCGCCGCCAGGCCGCCTTGGGCCAGAATATCCAATTTCACCAGTCCCAGATACTCGATGGAATCCATGTCGTAGTGGGTCGTGGGATAGCCCTTGGCGCAGGTGAACACCGGCGTGATCTGGCGCATCGGCTGCCGGGAAAGCACCACCCCGCACGGGTGCATCTTGGCGTGGCGCGGAAAGCCGTCCAAAAACTCGGCCAACTGGATCGCCGAGCGGAACGGGTCTTCCTCCAGCGGCAAATCGCGGCATTCCTGGGATTGTCGCAACCGCTCCGTCAGACCTTGCGCGCCGCCCCAGGGAAAACGCTCCGTGAACCGCCGGGCTTGGTGCTCGGATACGCCCAGCACCTTGGCGATGTCCGCCACCGCGCTGCGCGCCTGGAACGTCGAGAATCCGCCCACCACCGCCGCTTGCCCGGCGCCGTATTTGGCGAAAATCAGGCGCACCACGTCGTCCTTGCGGTCATGGGGAAAATCCAGGTCGATGTCGGGGAGTTTTTGGAGCCGCATCCGGTCCCGGTTCAGGAACCGGCGGAAGTACAGTTCGAACCGCACCGGGCAGACATCGCTGATCCCCAGGCAATAGCACACCAGGGAGTCGGCGGCGCTGCCACGCGTGATCCAGGCGATCCCCGCCCCCCGGCACGCTTGCAACAGATCCCAAACCACCAGGAAATAATCCTCGTACCCCACCTCGCGAATCATGGCTAGCTCCGTCTCGATCTGCGGCATCACCGCGAGGCCGCGCCGGCCATACCGCCACCGCACCCCGTCCAGCACCAACCGCCGGAGAAAGGCTTGGCTGGTGGACCCGTCCGGCGTCGCGAACGCGGGAAATTGAATCCCGCCCGGCCGCCAATCGAACTGGCATAAACGGGCGATCTCGCGGGTTTGGAGCAGCAACTCCGGATAATCGCGAAAGCGCTCGCGCAACTCCCCGGGCGACCGCAAATGCGCCTGGCCGTCCAGCCGTTTTTCGGGATGTTCCTGACGCAACAACGTGCCCGTGCGGATGCTCTGGACAACGTCGAATTTCCAGCGATCCGCCGCCGTGCCGTAGCGGGTGGGCAGGCTGGCGACGCGCGGCACCCCGGCGGGCGCCCGGCGTAAATCCTCCAGGCTGGCGATTTCCAGATAAAACCGCCCCGGGAAAACCGAGCGCCAGCGAGGATCGGGACTCAGGGCGATCAAATGCCCGCTCAAGGCGGGATCGAACGGCGGCCATGGCCCGGGGCGTTTCCCCGGTTCCGCCCGCTCGGCGCCGCTTTCCGGCGCGTCCGAAAGCAGATGGCAAAGATTTTGATAGCCAATGAGATCCTGAACCAGTAACCGCAAGGGCGCGCCCCCCGTTTTTAATTCCGCGCCCAGGATCGGCTGGAGGGCCGCCTGGCGGGGGGCCCGGGAAAAATCGACCCCGCCCTGCAAAATGCCCCCGTCCGTCATGGCCCACGCCCGCCAACCTAACTCTTTGGCGCGCCCGCAGCGCTCCCCCACGGC
>DBTJ01000071.1:29034-34161 GCA_002306985.1 Verrucomicrobia bacterium UBA1319 | reverse complement strand
GTGCATTGGCCGCAGCTTTCGTGCGCGTAAAAGGCGCTAATGTTGGCCAGCGCCGCCACGATATCCGTCGTGTCATCGAGCACGATAATCGCCCCCGAGCCGCTCATGGAGCCAGCGGAGGCCAGCGAAGCGGCATCGTAGGGCAGATCCAAAAGCCCGATTTCCTTTTCGCCATCCTTGCCATCCGGCTTCTTGATTTTCAGTTTAATCTTGTCGGCCGCCTTCAGCACTTTAGCCGAGGAACCGCCGGGAATCACCGCTTTGAGGGTGCGGCCTTCGCGCAAGCCGCCGGCAAAATCGTTAATCAATTCGCCCAAGGTCACTTTGCCAATCTCGATTTCGTAATAGCCCGGCTTGCGCACGTGGCCGCTGATCGAGACGACGCGCGTGCCCGGATCCTGCGGCAGACCGATTTTGGCGTATTCGGCCCCGCCCATGTCGATCACATGCTTGACCGCGCAGAGGGTCTCCACATTGTTGACAATCGTGGGGCATTGATACAGCCCCAGCACCGCCGGATAGTATGGCGGCTTGATGCGCGGATAGGGGCGCTTGCCTTCCAAAGACTCGATCAGCCCCGTTTCTTCGCCGCAGATATAAGCGCCCGCCCCGCGATGCGCGTAAATCTCCAGATCATAACCCGAATCGAGGATGTTTTTACCCAAAAAACGCCGCGCCCGCGCTTCCTCCAGCGCTTGTTTCAACAGGCGCGCGCCCAAGGCAAATTCGCCGCGAATGTATATGAAAGCCAGGTGCACCTGGTTGGCATAACACGACAGAATCATGCCTTCGAGGAGCTGATGCGGGTCCTTATGGATGATCTGGCGATCTTTAAAGGTACCCGGCTCGGATTCGTCGGCGTTGCAGATCAAATAGACGGGCTTGCCGCTGGCGTGGTTGATAAAGGACCATTTTAGCCCGCACGGAAACCCCGCCCCGCCCCGGCCCCGCAAACCGGACGTTTTCACTTCCAGGCGCAGCCGTTCCGGCGCGGAAACCGTTTTGCCGTCGGGTTGCGTCAACGGAGCCAGCGCCAAACTCTTTTTCAGGGTTTGATACCCGCCGTGGCGCAAATAACAATCGAGGTCCGGCGTGTACCCGGGCTGGTCGATGTTTTTGAGAATAATTCGATGTTCCCCAGGCATAGGTTAAGGCGCAACGCGCGTTAAAGTTCCCCCGTCAAGCCCAACGCTGGCCAGCCAGCAACCCGCGCTTGACTCCTGGCGCGGACCGGCTAGGCTAATGCCGTTCTTGTTGCCGAATGGTGTAACGGTAGCACAACAGACTCTGGATCTGTTTGTCATGGTTCGAATCCATGTTCGGCAGCCACTCACGGTTTACCTCCCCGCAATTTCGCCAGCAATTCATCGGCTTTTTCCACGGTCATACGCTCGTAAAAGTCGTCGTTCACCATAACCGCAGGACCGGAGCCGCAGCTCGCCAGGCATTCGACAAATTCGACCGTGACCTGGCCGTCCTTGGAAGTTTGAAGTCCATGCCCGTGCGCCTCCAATCCGAGTTTGGCGCACAGATGCTCGCGCAGCTCATGGCTCCCCGCCAAAGCGCAGCTCAAAGTACGGCACACCTTGAAATGGTATTTGCCTACCGGCTGTTGGCGGAACATGGGATAAAACGTCACCAGCTCAAACACCTGAATCGGCCCGACGCCCACTTTCCGGGCCGTCCATTCGATGGCTTCCTTGGCAATATACCCAAAATGTTCCTGCAAGGCGTGCAGCACCATGAGCGAGGCGCTTCGCTTTTGCGGATAGTGGCTAACCAGCTCGTCGATTTCCGTCTCCAGCGCCGCCGGCACTTTCCAGTTGTTGGTTGGTTCGCTCATCGATCGCATTCCCCCATGACAAAATCCAACGACCCGAGCACCGCGGTGACATCGCTAATCATATGATTGCGCAACAGGTGATCCAAAATGCTGATGGCGACGAAGGACGGCGAGCGAATTTTCAAGCGGTACGGAGTGCCGCCGCCTTTGCTATGGATATAAAAGCCCAGTTCGCCCTTCGGGTTCTCGGCGCCAAAATAGATTTCTCCCGGCGGGGCGTTGACGCCTTCAGTCACCAGCATGAATTGATGGATTAATTCCTCCATGCTAGTGAGGACTTTTTGCTTTGGCGGCAGCATCACTTTGCCATCAGCCACGCTGATCGGGCCATCCGGCAAACGATCCAAGCATTGATGCAGAATGCGCACGCTCTGGCGCATTTCTTCCATGCGAACCAGATAGCGGTCGTAACAATCCCCCACGGACCCCACCGGCACATCGAAAGCCAAATCGCGGTAACAAAGATACGGCTGCGATTTGCGCAGATCGTACTCGACGCCGCTTCCGCGCAAATTGGGCCCAGTCAGGCCGTAATCAATCGCTTCCTCGCGCGTGATCACGCCGACATCGCGGGTGCGGTCCACAAAAATCCGGTTGCGCGTGAGCAACTGGTCGACTTCCCCGAGCGTCACGCTCACTTCGTGCAAAAACTTGCGCGCTTGTTCGGTCCAGCCCTCGGGCAAATCCCGCGACAAGCCGCCGATGCGGGTGTAAGTAGTGGTAAACCGCGCGCCGGAGACAGCTTCGGCTAAATTGTGAATTTTTTCGCGTTCCGTGAAAGTATGCAAAAACACGGTCATGGCCCCCACATCCATCGCGAACGCGCCTAACCCTAATAAATGAGCCGAGATGCGGGCCAACTCGCAGCAAATCACCCGGATATACTGACAGCGCGGCGGCAACGACTGATCGATGCCCAGCAATTTCTCCACCGCCAGCGCATAGGCCACGTTGTTGGCCAGCGGCGCCAGATAATCCAACCGGTCCGTGTACGGGATGAACTGGGTATACGTCATGTTCTCGGCGATTTTTTCGTCGCCGCGATGCAAGTAGCCGATGTCCGGCGTGGCCTTGCGGATAATCTCGCCGTCCAACTCCAGCACGATGCGCAACACACCGTGCGTGGCGGGATGGGAGGGCCCCATGTTCAAGATCATGTGCTCGCCGGGCAAGTCATCTCCGGCGCCATGGGCGGCCGCCGCGGCCCGCGCCGCGGTGTCGGCAAATTCGAGATGTTCGGTGGTGCCCATGTTTATGAAATCCCCGTGGCCCGCGGCTCGCGTTGCGTGGCATCCCGTCCGCCCGGAACGGTGAGGAACGGACCGCCCTCGATGGGCGCCGTTTCCGAAAAGGCCACTTCCGGCACCTCGGTGGGACGCCCGGTGACGGGGAAATCCTTGCGCAAGGGATAATACGGATAGCCTTCCCACATGATTAACCGGCGCAAATCCGGGTGTCCGGCAAACCGGATGCCCATCATATCATAGATTTCGCGTTCGTGCCAGTTGGCGCCTCGCCATACGCCGCACACCGAGGGCAATTCCGGCCGGCCTTCCCCCACCCTGGTTTTCAACCGCAAGTGATCGCGATGCGCCAAGCCATAGAGTTCGTACACCAGCTCGAAACGCGGATCGTCGCCATGATGATCCACACTGGAAATATCCTTGATTAAATCAAATCCTAAGCGGGTTTTGGCAAATTCGCAGACTTCGGCAATCCGAGCGGGGTCCGCGATCGACACGGTGATCTCGCTCCTGAATTCCACTGGCTTGGAGACAAGATCACCAAAATGTTGCTGTAATTGTTCTGCGTGCGTCAAAGCTGGCATGAGGTCAATTTTCCACCAAGACGGATTTAAAAAAAATCAGGCCACCGACTTTAAGGTCGCCAGCAAAGGCTCCTTGGCGACCTTTTCCTGGAGCTTCATCAAGGCATCCAGCAAAGCCTCCGGACGGGGCGGGCAGCCGGCGATGTAAATATCAACGGGGATAATCCGATCGACACCCTGGAGCACTGAATAACTTCGATACATGCCGCCGCTGGAAGCGCAAGCCCCCATGGCGATCACGTATTTAGGCTCGGTCATCTGCTCGTAAATGCGCCGCACGACCATCGCCATTTTGTATGTCACGGTACCCGCCACAATCATGACATCGGATTGGCGGGGCGAAAACCGCATGACTTCCGCGCCGAAACGGGAAATGTCATATCGGCTGGCGCCGGAGCCCATGAGTTCAATCGCGCAACAGGCCAAGCCCATTGGCATGGGCCAGAGTGAATTTTTACGGCACCAGTTCAGGGCGGCGTCCAATCGTGTCACCACGATTTCGCCTTCCACTTTGGTGTTATACCCAATTTCTTTATGCATCCCGAAGAGAGGGGCTGTAAACCCTTCAGGTTTGAAGATAATCGCACTTGCGCGTTGGGGCAAGTCGATTGTCGATAAAACTCTCGATCCAGCTCAGCCGGAAGCGAATAAGGGAACGCGCCCCGCGCTCACTCGGCGCGAACCCGATAAAAGCGGCCGGTTTGCGTGCCGATCGAATCCGTCAATACGAGCGTGCCGCTGACTGTGGGCGTTTGGGTGGCGAGGGAAACCCACGTCGCCGTCGACAGGCTGTCTTTGTATTCGAGCGTGTAGGATACACCCGCAACCGCCTCTAAAGAGACGTTCACGGCGGTTCCCGACACGTGAATGCCCGTGATGGATGGAGCCGTGATGGCGGTGGCGGCATTATAGGCCACCAAGGCAAAATCCTGTTGCGGTGCGTTAGCCGCGTTCGGCACGCTGACCGAAGCCACATTAGCGGCGGTGACAATCACAATAATGTCGCCTGAAAAACCGGAATTCAAAAACACGCTTTCCACATTGTTCCTGGCGTCCACCGTCCCGCCGGTCACCGACAACGCGCCACTGAAAACATTCCCTTTATAGGTATTGCCCCCCACCGTCACCGTAAGATCGAGATCGTTATTATACGCCGCCCCCGTGGTGCTGCCCACGGCATCCGTCCAGGCCAAAGTCACCCGTACCGGCTTCGTGGCATCGGAAATTTGGGCTCGATACACGCGGGTTTGACCCGAGGCGGTGAACACGTCCGCCGCCACCTGGTCGCGCAATAGCCGCGGCACCCCATCGAACGCCGTTCCGAGATTTAACGCCCCCATACCTTGACCGGTCGACCACAAAGTGTCAGCGCCTCCGCTGCCGGTCAGGTAGCGGGTGGAATTCATTAAAAACGCCTTGGTCATGGCGGGACTGGGCGGCGTCCAACTTTGATTGA
>DBTJ01000071.1:25300-28766 GCA_002306985.1 Verrucomicrobia bacterium UBA1319 | reverse complement strand
GGCAAAAGCCCCTGCCACCGCCGGCGCCGAATGACTGGTGCCGGAGGAAACGGTGAAAAACTCCTGGTTCAAGGGAAAGTAATTATTCGTATTGCCCGCGCCACCGCTATCGACGAGCGCGCTCACTCCCGAGCCATCGTAGCACGCCAACGCCGAGCCCGTGCCCGCCCGATCCGGGGCGGGCGAAGCTTGCGGCACTCCGCCGGTGACGTGCGTCCCCGGCGCCACCAAGTCGGGTTTCTTACGGCCATCGGCGCATGGACCCCGGCTGGAAAAAGAGGCGAGGTCCCCCGCGCTATTGGCGTCGGCATCCCCGATATAGGAACCATCATATCCGGAAACATCGTTGCCCCCGCTGGTTTTAGCGAGAGATCGCACGCTTTCGGAGGAACCCACGGTAATCACATTCTTGGCCGTTCCCGGAGAACTGACGGTTTTGGCGTCGGGACCATCGTTGCCCGAGACAAACACCAGCACCATCGGCCGGTCGGCGGCGCCACCGCTCACATCGCGCGCCAGCGAATCATAGGCTTGCGCGTCCAAATCATAACGGCCGCCGCTGAGGTCCCCGCCCCAGCTATTGTTGCTAATGCGCGCCCCGCTGTTATACGCGTCCGTGAGCAATGCGGCATAATCCGGATTGGTGAAATTATCCGGGTCGAATACGACCGACGACCCCACGTTAACAAACGGGCAAACGCCCAAGCCGTACTGGTATCCGGAGGCATCGATATGGTACGCGTAATGCAGACTGTCGTACCCGGCGACGATATGCGCGTTCAAATTGCCGTGACCATCCCAGCCTTCGAGCGTGCTGACCGAACGATACGCATCGCCGCATTTGACTTCCGTGTTTTTCCCGCTGGGCGTGCCTTCCAAACGCGCATACACCACCCGGCTGGCTTGCGCGGTATTCCCCAAAGTAAACAAGGCGAAATGATTGGGCGTCGTCGTCCCGTTATCGATGCCGCTATCGCTGACATCCACCACAAAACCGGATTGGGCAAATTGATCGGCCGTGAATCCCTTGGCCGCCAACCACGCGAGATACCCCGGGCCGGAGGGGGAATTACCGGACAAATTCCCCGCGATAATCTGGTCCTGACGTTCGCACCGTTTGCGCGGGGTAAAGTAGGGTTGAATGGAAACCACATCCGGCCGGGCGGCAACCTGGTTGAGGTTGGTCGCATTCAACCGGACGGTTACGTTCAGATAATTCGACACCGCCGTGCGGCGCCGCATCGGCTCGAATTGCAGTTGTTCGATTAGCTTTAACGTAATGTCATTGGCTTCGTCGTCAGCCACCAGCTGGATGGCAAATTCATCGGTTCCCAGTGAACGAATCCGGCCTTGCTCGTCCAGCGCGCGGGCGTCGGGATGGATGACATATTCCGACAAATAGTCGCCCTCCCATTGGATATGCGGCGCGCTGGCGGCCAGTTTCCGCGTTTGCGTGATCCCGGCGTAATCACCGTAAATCAGGTACGTGTTCTGCGGGATATAGGCGATCACCCGCACTCCAGCGGCGGTTAAAGCGGCCCGCCAAGCGGGAAGAATCGGTCCGACGAATTGCACCAAGCACAGCCGGCGACCGGAAAAGCCGGTCTCGGTTTTCAAGGATTTGCGCGCCACCAGCACAGCCGAGCTCCGGGTGTCCAATGGGCCCGCGTTCAGATAAATAAAATTAAAATCATCCCGGACTTCCGCCCGCGTGGCGGCGGATAACTCGGCGTTGATTTCGGCCACCTCGTACAATTGATAACCGCCGTAATCGGCGACCAAGCGCCCGCCCGCCGCGGCGATCCGCGCGGCTAAGGTGGGATCGTCGACCCGAATCTTGTGGCGTGGCGCATTCGTGGAAACGGTCGGCGTCGCGGCGGATTGCGCGCGCATAAGGGGTTCGCCTTGCCCAACCACCACGGCCAGCGCCAAAAGAAGGCATCGGCGCAAGGTGACCGCCAATCGAATGGACGTCCGCGTCGGGAGGAAAAAACGCCTTGGGATATGATGAATTCCAGCAGTCATGAGTTTCTTGGAGACCCCCTTCTTCGAGTTCCGTCGCCAAATCGGTCCGGCTCTGACAAAAACGGGCGCTGGCAACCACGCGAAAAAGTGAATCGCATTAATTAATTATCAATCAATAGCCACCAGCTTCCCCCACCGATTCAAAAGTCAAATGGCGATGAGTCATACATTGACACGGTCATTCTAATGGCAAACACCATGCCACGTCGAATAGTTAATCGGCGGACGCACTAAAAAAAATGGCCGAGGTTTTCGCCTCGGCCATCGAAGATTTAACCCACCAACTAGGCGCCCAAACGCTTGCGCAGTTCAGCTAATTGCTGATTCAATTGCGCGGGTAAGCGCTGACCGAATTTGGTGTAATATTCGGTGATATTATCCGCTTCCTTCAGCCAGCCCGCCTTATCCACCGCGAGCAACTCGGCGACGTCCTCAGCGGTAATCTTCAGCCCGCTCATATCGAGAGCTTTAGCTGACGGCAGTACACCGATGGGCGTCGGCACCGACTCGCCGGCGCCGTCCACGCGCTGGCACACCCACTTGAGCACGCGGCTGTTATCCCCGTAACCGGGCCAGAGCCACTTGCCTTGGGCGTTTTTACGGAACCAGTTGACGAAATAGATTTTCGGCAGCTTGTTGCGATCGGTCTTGGCGGCCATGTCCAGCCAATGACCGAAATAATCGCCCATGTGATAACCGCAGAACGGCAGCATGGCGAAGGGATCGCGACGGAGCACGCCCGCTTGACCGAGGGCCGCGGCCGTGGTTTCCGAACCGGTCGAGGACCCCATAAAGACGCCGTGTTCCCAACTGAACGCTTCATTGACCAACGGAATGGTCGAGGGCCGGCGGCCACCGAAGAGGATCGCCGAGATCGGCACGCCTTCGGGTTTTTCCCATTCCGGATCGATAACCGGACATTGGCTGGCCGGAGCGGTAAACCGAGCGTTGGCGTGAGCGGCTTTGCGACCACAATCCGGCGTCCATTCCTTGCCTTCCCAATCGATCGCTTTGGCCGGCGCGGGAACGCCCATATCTTCCCACCAAACATCGCCATCGGGCGTGAGCGCCACGTTGGTGAAAATGGTGTTTTTCGTGATGGTTTCCATCGCGTTGGGATTGGATTTGACCGAGGTGCCCGGCGCCACGCCGAAGAAACCGTACTCGGGGTTCATCGCCCAGAGGCGGCCATCGGCGCCCACGCGAATCCAGGCGATATCGTCGCCCAAAGTGCGCACGGTCCAGCCCGGGAGAGCCGGCTTCATCATCGCCAAATTCGTTTTGCCGCAAGCACTCGGGAAAGCGGCCGTGATGTAATATTTTTTCTTCTCGGGGGAAGTCAGGGCCAGGATGAGCATGTGCTCAGCCATCCAGCCTTCGCGGCGAGCCACGCTGGAAGCAATGCGCAAGGCGAGACATTTCTTGCCCAGCAGCGCGTTGC
>DBTJ01000071.1:19689-25048 GCA_002306985.1 Verrucomicrobia bacterium UBA1319 | reverse complement strand
CCCAGCAGCGCGTTGCCGCCGTAACCGGAACCGAACGACCAAATCGAGGGTTCTTCCGGGAAATGGACGATGTATTTCTTGGCGGGATCGGGCACGCAAGGCCAGGGCACATCTTTTTGCCCGGGGGCCAGCGGAGCGCCAACTGAATGCACGCAAGGGATATAAGAACCGTCACCCAGGGCTTTCAGGGCGGCATTACCCATGCGTGTCATGATGCGCATGTTGACGACCACATAAGGGGAATCGGTGATCTCGATACCAATCTTGGCGATCGGCGAGCCAATCGGCCCCATCGAGAACGGAATGACGTACATCGTGCGGCCCTTCATGCAGCCGGCGTAAAGCGCCTTGAGCGTCTGGCGCATTGCGACGGGGTCGGCCCAGTGGTTGGTGGGACCCGCGTCTTCCTTGTTCGTGGAGCAAATGAACGTACGGTCCTCTACCCGCGCCACATCGCTGGCATGAGAACGGGCCAGGAAACAACCCGGCCGCTTATTTTTGTCTAAAGCCGTGAAGGTCCCTTGTTGGACCAGCAATTCACACAAAGCATCATATTCGGATTGTGAGCCATCGCACCAGTGAACTTTATCGGGCTGGCACAATTGCGTCATTTCCTCGACCCAAGCCTTCAGCTTGGCGTTGGTGGTATTCGGTTTTCCAAGTGTTTTATTAGACATACTCGTTTTCAATTAAAGAACACGGACAGGATTGAAACCCAGCCGTAGCGCACAGAAACGGATAAAACCGGTGAACCTTGCCTCCTGAATCGGTTCGACTTCGATTTTCCCCGGCGCCGGCAACCCGTGCGGGGTTCAACTTGGCGGGGCACCGTATCAATCTCAAATTCCCATAGCAAGCCAATTGTAATTTATTTTACGCAAACACCCTCAACGCAACCGCGTTCACCGGCCGTTCAAAACCAGATAAACTTGCTGACTACAAAGCCTTTCCCGCTCCCGAACTCGCCCGCCTCAAGGTTTGCATCGAATTGATTTATTCTTTCACACCAAAGGCTCGAACGCCACTTACAAGGTGGCAAAAAAAGGCGCCTTTTGCCAGAAATGGTTTTCTCCCATCCGCGCCATACCAATACCGGGGTGCGGGAATACCGCCAAACCGCCCTCCCTTCAGCGCTGTTGGCGGGGAAGCACCGGCGACGGAGAGCTGTCGGGCATGCGATCACGAGGACCGATATCGCGCCAGTGGCCAACCCACTCCAGCGGTTCGCGGCGATCGACCTCCACTTCCGCCCAGGCGATTCCCGGCTGGTTTTGGGTGGCAAGCACGCGGCCGAGTGGATCAATCACCAGACTCGAGCCATCGAACACGCTGGCCACCAAATACAATCCATTATCCCGCGCCCGCACTCGGAACATCGTTTCCCCTTCAACCCGGCCCGCCTGATCCGGGAAGGAAGTACCCCAAGTGGGCGCGAAAAGAACCCGCGCGCCGTTGAGCGCCAAGGCCGAAGCCGCCTCGGGATAAAAATAATCATAACAAATCTGGATCGCCACTGGGCCGAAATCCGTCTGAAACACCGGATACTCGCCCCCCGGCGTCACCCCTTGCTGCCATTCCTCCCGCGGCAAATGAACTTTGCGATACTTCCCCGCCAGCGCGCCGGTTCGGTCCAGCAAGATGGCGGTGTTAAACAGCCGCGTTCCATCACGCTCCGTAAGCCCGGCCACTACCCACAGATGATTCCGTCTGGCCGCGGCGGCCAACCGGGCGGTGGTGGGGCCGGGAATGATTTCGGCCAGTTCTTTCAGGCTTTTTCCCGTACCCACGCTCAGAATGGACTCCCCCAAACACAGGGCATCCAGCTGGAGTTTGCCCGCGACGTCGAGCTGCTGACACCATAAGTCGAGATTCTGTTCCGGCGTCGAATGGTCCGGCTTTAGATAAAGCGCGCCCAACCGCGCTCGGCGCGGCGTAGGCGGGGCGCACGCCGTCACTTGGACACTCCGCCACCGCACACTACCGCCTTGGGGCCATTTGATTTCTAGACGCACTAGCGCGCCATCCGCTTCCACCGGAGCCACCCACACATCGTCGAACACCGCCACCGCCTCGTGGATCACCGGACCGCGCGCCAGCCAACCATGAGGCGTCAGAGTTTGCCCGGCTTGGGTCCAATTTAATCTCACGAGCACGCTGCGCAGCGGCCAGGCGATGGCCGATAATTGAGCTTCCGCCCGCACCCGATACGCTTGTCCACCCCGAATGCCGCCCAGGCTTTGCTCCACGCCGCCCACGCTGAATGGCTCGGCCCCCGGCTCGACTAAAAGCCCGTCCGGGGTGAACCGCGCGGAACAGGCCGCCGGTTCCCAAAGCGGTTTCCAGACCGACCAACCCGCGGGCATGCCCGCCGCGCCTAATTCGCTAAAATCACTATTGACCACCAGATTGACCGCCTGGGTGCCGCCCTTCATGCCCACCGCCAAAAACAGCAGCAACCACGTGACCGCCACGCGCCATCGCCCCCGGCGGCTAGGCCAGGCAACTTGTCCGCATTTTGTGTTCATAGCTCCTCCATCGGTGTTCGCGCGGTTCCATTGAGAATATTTACCTCATGATTAATGTCATCGACTCGCGACCGCAACCCTCCTTTTTGCGCGAAGACGAAAGGCGTCCGGGCGAGCCGGCGGCCGTGAGCGACCTCGGTACTCAGCCCCTGGGAAACGCCGGGAATCTGACGATTTCTTGCGCCAGCCACCGAATTCCCCTATTTTGCCGGCCATATGGATGGCTGCCAATTATGAGCAAATCTGAGAACCCTTCCCCGCCCGGGGAGAAGGCGCCCGCGCAACCGTATGCCGTGCTCCAAAATCGCAACTTCGTGCTTTACACTTTGGGACGTTTGGCCGCCGTCTTGGGCCAACAAATGCTCTCCATGGCGGTGGGCTGGGAGTTATATGAGCGGACCCATTCGCCCCTTTGCCTGGGGCTCGTGGGCCTGACCCAAATCATCCCGATGTTTTTGTTCACCCTGCCGGCCGGGCATTGGGCGGATAATTTAAACCGTAAGCATATCATCCTTTGGATGACGGCGCTGGCGGCCATCGCCAGTTTGGGGTTGACGTGGGTTTCGGTCCGTCAGTCCGATCCAGTTTGGACTTACGCCTGGTTGTTCCTGGCGGCGTCGGCGCGCGCTTTCATTTGGCCGGCTAGCCAAGCTTTTCTAACGCAAATCGTGCCCCGCGCCGCTTTCGCGCGCGCCGTGGCCTGGAACTCCGGCACCTTTCAGCTTTCCTCGGTGACCGGCCCCGTCGCGGGCGGCGCGATCATCGCCTATACGGGCCACGCCTGGGCGGTGTTCGCCTTGAACGCCGGTCTGGCGCTGACCTGCCTGATTCTGCAAAGCATGATCCGCTATCGGCGCGAGGAAAGCAAACGCGAGCCGATGACCCTGACTAGTCTGGCCGCCGGGTTCCGCTTCGTCTTCGCGACTCGCATTATCATCGGCATCATCACGCTCGATCTATTCGCGGTGTTGCTGGGCGGCGCCACGGCGTTGCTGCCGATTTACGCCAAAGACATTCTCCACACCGACGCCTCGGGCCTCGGCCTATTGCAAGCCGCCCTGCCCTTGGGCTCGCTGGCGATCGCCCTCGTGGTGGCACATCGCCCGCCCATGAACAAAGCCGGGCGGGCCTTGCTCTTCGCGGTGGCGGGGTTCGGCCTGGCGACAATCGGGTTCGGTTTTTCAAAGGTGTTCTGGTTTTCTTGGGCAATGCTCTTCTGCTGCGGAGCGACGGATAGCGTCAGTGTCGTCGTGCGGCAAACCCTGGTGCAATTGCTGACCCCGGATGAAAAACGGGGCCGTGTCTCGGCTGTCAACAGCCTGTTTATCGGAACCTCCAATGAACTGGGCGGCTTTGAATCCGGCCTCGTGGCCGAATGGTTCGGACCCGTGTTTTCAGCGGTATCGGGAGGTTTTGGCACCCTGATCGTCGTGGGGCTGATCGCCTGGTTCTGGCCGGAAATCCGGCGTTATGGCCGGTTGGAGTAAACGGCTCCCGGCGGGCGTCTTATTTTAGCGCCACTTGGCGAAAACGGCGGCGTAATTGAGTCCGAGCCCAGAAATATCCCACCCCCACATCCGTCACCAAACCGAGGGCGCACCACAGATAAATCGTGGCATTAAGGGTAAATCCAGGACCCAAGAGGGCGTCGAAAAACACCGTCAAAATCACGCCGACGGCGGCGGGAAAAAGCAACACCAGCGCGGTGGCGATGAGCAACGCATGCGCAGTATTTTTCGCCCGTAACCCCAGCCAGAGACTTACCCAGCCGATGGCGCCAATATCCAGCATAAACACCAACATGGCGGTTGCGATCGGCAAAAACGGCAGCCTGAAATGTAAGCCATAATACTCCACCGCCAGCATCACTATGGCCGGACATAAAAACTGGCGCCGCAACGCCAGCCACTGGCCGTGAATAATTTCTCCGGTGGACAGCGGGGTCGACAGCAGCAGTTCCAAAGCGCCCGCCTGACGGTCGGACATCAGCCGCACACACGCCTCCGAAGCCACCCAGACTTTGAAGAACAGGTTCAATATCGCGCAGGCGGGCAAAAAAGAATCGTCGTCGAAAAACGGGCTGCGACTGTCCAGATGATTGGCCGCCCAAGTCCCGCCCACCGAAACCAGCAGTAGCCAGACGTACCATGGCTTCAAGCGATCCCGGCTGGCGTGCCAGAGAAAGGGGTTGCGATCCAGCAACCGCGCCCGGTGCCGGCGTCGTTTTTCGGCCCGCCCGTAGCCCCATTGTTCGAGCGCGTCCTGCCAGCGGCCCAGCAGCCCCCTTTTAGCGTCGCTCTGCCAGACCTGGGGCAATATTTTCGCCGCCCGCCACAACAGCCACCAGGCGGCCAAGTGGTAGAGAGCCACTGAAAGCCAAAGGTTAGGCGTGGCCGATCCCATGGGTGCTGAGGGCATAAACTTGGCGAGACAAATAATGAAAGCATACGGCGTGCTTAACGAAAAAACCCAAATCGCGAGACGCTGATCGACCGCCAGGTATTGATCAAGAAAAAAGCCCGTGATCCAGGGAAGAATCGCGGATAAAACCAGCAACCCAACCGTGGCGGCCACCGCCACGCGCTCGTCTTTGTTGATCGTCGAAATGTACATACCCAAGGCGAGCGAGAAAAAAAGCGTGTTCAGCAAAATCAACGCCACGCGCCACACGACTCCGCCGGCCACCCCGCCCAATTGAAGCGGGATCACCAGCATGGGCAGAATCGCCAACAGTCCGTATAAGGCATTGACCGAAGTGGCGGCCAGCTTGCCCCAGATCACATCGCGCCCCTGCAAATCCGTCAGGAACAGCAACCCCAGCGTGCCTTCGCGTT